>JALDXM010000199.1:0-4917 GCA_032155085.1 Actinomycetota bacterium
GCCACGGCTCCGGCCTCCCTCACCCAGCCGTCGGAGGCCATGGCTTGTAGCGGCAGGCACCTTTGCCGTCGTGATGGCACTCACACTTCCCATCCTCCTTAGAGACGACCCATCCGTCTTCGCTCCTGACCTCGACGGAATCGAGGCCCACCCCGGGGTTACGGCCGCAGTGCCCCTGGCCTCTGGTGGCCTACAGGCCATGGATGTCGATGGAGACACGATTTGGGTGATGACGATGCTCCAGAATCTCCTCCAGAAGATCTCGGCCGCCGACGGAGAAATCGAGGCTGTCTACACCGTCAACGCACGCGTGGAAGGTGTCGTGGTCGGTGATAGTCGTGTCTGGCTCCTAAGCCCCGACGACGGAGGCAAGGTCCTTCGGTTCGACCCTCAGAGCGGGATGGTTGATCTGACCATCCCGATAGGGGCCCCGCTCGGCTGGGCCAATTGGTTGGGAGACAGCCTCTGGGTGGGCACCGAGGACGGCGAGGTGCATCGGATATCGAGTGACGGCGAGATCGTCGCGACTGTGCCCGGTGAGCTCAAAGGGGGCGAAGGGCTCGGCTATCTGTGGGTCAATGACCAAGCCACAGACCTCATCACCAGCTTGTCGGAGGAGGGACAGCTGGGCGACATCGTGATCCCTACCGAGCAAGGGCTCGACACGATGAGCGGATCCGGCATCCGCCAGGTAGCGGAAGCGGACGGACGCCTCTTCCTTCTTGACGGGGATTACCCATGGGGCACCAACCTGAATGTCTACGACCCTGAGTCCGGCCAATTCGGTGCGTTCGCGGGCCTCACCTTCGGGCTCCTCGACCTGATCGAATTCGATGGATACCTGTGGGTGACCTCCATCACAGATCACCTGGTGATCCGTATCGATCCCGGCACGGGGGAACAACGCCGATACCCGATGCCTGGCAAAGCGGCGGGACTGGCCGTCGCCGGCGGTGCGTTGTGGGTGACCCTCTATCACCCTGGGGCCCTTATCCGGCTCGACACGGATGCCGACTTGATCGAGAGCCAACCGATCGCAGCCGACGACTGGACTCGGTTCCCACATCGACTGCTCTGCACAGGGACCGGTGAGCCCGGAAAACCGACCATCCTCCTCCAACCGTCCGACTGGATCGACTACGGGTCGTGGTCCGTGATTCAGGCGGAGCTCTCCAATGAGGGACACGTGGCGTGCACCAACGGCTACGTCCAGGGTGAGACGACACCAGATCAGCAGGCTTCCGATCTGGCAGAGGCGTTGACTGAGGCCGGGATCGAAGGACCGTACGTCCTGGCCGCCGCGGTCGACGGCGTTCACTCTGCCCGTCTCTTTGCCGATGGACGTGACGACGTAGCGGGATTGGTGCTGGTAGACCCGATGCCGGTCGGTTACCCGGATTTCTACGACGAAGTCCTCCCCGACCTGCGAGGCCACCCATCCTGGCTCGACCTCGATCCAGACGTCTCTCAGTCTCTGGATGGCTTGGGGAATGTGCCTCTGATCGTGATCGAGCAAGATCCTGACGCGGTTTTCCAGTCCCAGCCGTTCATCGACGGAGTTGGTGGGGAGGCAGCCGACGCTGTGAACGCCTATTGGCAGGATGGCCTCGCCTTCTACGAAGGTCTCTCATCCGACACACGATCGGTGGTTGCCAATGGGACCGGCCTCGACTGGGTGGTCTGGACTCAGCCCGACCTCGTCATCGAGCAAATCCTCGCCGCCGCCGGGGAATAGGTCAGGCGCTGAGGCTCTGCGCCGGGACCTTCTTCTGGAGGTCGACGAATGGGATCGAGGCGGCGACGGCACCCAGCTCCACCCCATCTTCGGTGACCAAATCGACTCTGGTCCCCGACGCTGACAGCTCGATGGGGACCCACATGTAGCCGATGTTCTTCTCGAGGCCAGGCGACCAGACCGCATCGGTGACCCGGCCCACTACGTCGCCACCCGAGATGACTGGCCAGGGTTGGGAGAGCTCGGCCCGCAACTGGTCTCCCTCGAGGTACATGCCCACCAGCTTGCGGTCGACCCCTGTCTCGCGAAGACGCTCCAGCGCCTTCTTGCCCAGATAGTCCTGCTCCTGTGGCTCGACCAGCCTCTCCATCCCTGTGATGTGGAACGGTGTGTCGTCGAGTGTCATGTCCGACCCGTAGTTGAAGATGCCGGCCTCGATGCGACGGGCCTCACAGGGGGCGATTGGGCGGATGTCGAACTCCTCGCCGGCTGCGGCCACCGCGTCCCAGAGGGAGGTGCCGTACCGGCCGTCCAGAAGGTTGATCTCGAAGCCTGGGATGGCGGTCCACCCAGTGCGGCTGATAACCACCGGGATCCCGTTGATCTCGAACTCCCCGATCCAGTAGTACTTGATGTCGTAGATCTCGGGCCCGACCAGCTTCTCCAGGGTCTTGGCCGCCAGAGGCCCCTGCACCTGCATCGGATGGACGTCAGGGAGGGTCACCTCGGCATCGAAGCGGCCCGCCGCCACGCCGAGGGCATACAGGCCGGCGTCCGAGTCGGCTAGCTGCATCCACCATTTGTTCTCGGCCACGTGGAGGAGCACCGGGTCGTTGACGATTCCGCCGTCGGGCGCGATAACCGGCATGTATTTGCCCTGGCCCACCACACACTTGGTGAGGTCACGGCAGGTGATGTAGTCGATGAGACGGTCGGCATCGGGCCCGCTCACTTCGACCGTTCGCTCGACACCGACATCCCACATCGTCACCCCGTCGACGAGGGCCCAGTACTCGACGTCCGGGTCGTCGTAATAACCGGGCAGATACATGTGGTTGTAGATGTCGTAGGCGGTGCACCCGGCCGCCAGGGTCGACTCGAAGAATGGGGATCGCCGGTACCAGGGACCGAAGTAGAGAGTCGTGCTCTTCTCCAGCATCTCGCTTCGCTCGTTGGCCACGCATCCTCCTCGTTTCCTGAACGGTCGTTCAACATTAGGGGAAGAACGGCTGAGCCGACGTGTCAGCCCGATCCGGTGCGGGCAGAGAAGCGGGCGGCAGTCTCCATGACCAGCAATGCGATCGCGTCGGCTGTCCCATCTGTCGGGAAGCGATAGGCCGGCCCGTGGACATGGATGGCGCCGAGCGCTCCCCGGCCATCGACCAGGACAGGCGCGGCAACCGAGTTGATCCCTTCGGCGAACTCCTCATGGACCCAGCAATGCCCGACATCCCGGATCGAGTCGAGTCGCTCCCTGATCGCGGCCGGGTCGACCACAGTGCCGGGCGTGTAGGCCTCCAGGGGACGGCTCAGATATCGATCGGTTTCCTTGGCGGGCCATTGCGCCATGACGCAGAGACCGGAGGGCCCGACATGCATCGGGACCGTGAGCCCGGTGTAGTCACGCACCTGGACCGGATTGGGGCTCTCCACCTGAACCATGTACTCCATGACATAGCCCGTTGGCACACTGAACCCCGCAGCCTCGCCGACCTCCTCGGCGAGCCAAACCAGGTGGGGCCGGACTGCAGTGGCCAAGGCGGCTGTGGCGTCGACCGCCCCGGCTAGCTCGACCAGGCCCATGCCGATCGAGTACACGGCCTCATCGTCGGCCCGTTTGACCGCGCCTTGCTCTTCCAGGCTGGCCAGCATCCGCGCCACCGTTGACTTGGGGAGTCCCACGCGCTGGGCCAGATCGGTTACCCCTGATGGCTCGACTGCCAAAGCTTTGAGCACCAGGAAGGCTCGGTCGATCGACTGCACGGTCATGCGCCCAACTCCTCCAACGAGCGGCGATGCCACTCCACTGTCGCCTCGATCTGGTTGAAGGTGAAGAGATGAATCCCCTCGAGATTCAGGTCGCCGTCGAGCTCAGCGATCTTCCGGATCTCGCGGTCCGGGTGGTACCGGCCGGGCCGGATCAGGCGAAGGATCCCGCCCCGATCCTTGGCGAGATATCTCATCGACTCACCCACCCCGATACGGGCTGCCATGGTGAGCAGGTGGGCAGCATCAACCGCCCCGGGGACACCGACCCTGATCGGTAGATGAACCCCGGCCGCCCGCATCTCAGCGGCCCAGCGGGTGATCGCCTCCGGGTGAAAACACATCTGGGTGACGATGTACGTGGCGTGAGGCTGCTTGGCGCGCAATGCCTCGAGCAGGACCGGCCCGGGAATCTCTGGATGCCCCTCCGGATACCCGGCGACACCGACCTCCAGGAAGGGATGGCCCAGCCCGGCCATGTCGACCAGGAGAGACAAGGCGTCCGGGTAGTCCCCGTGTGGCTCGCCATCACCGCCAACGAGGAACACTCGCCTCACTCCGGCGTCATCGAGACGCTTGATCATGGAGCTCAGCTGGCTGCGGTCCTCGAACAGACGCGCCGCCAAATGCGGGACGGTCCGATAACCCCTCGATTGGAGCTCGACCGCCACTTCGATGGTCGGCTCCATCCCCTTGGATGGGGAGGCGGTCACAGAGACCGTGGAGCCCTGGGGAATGGCCGTCGCCTTGTCGATCACGCCCGGCGCGGGGACGATCTCGAAGTCGGTTCTTCTGAGGAGCCTCAACTCCAGGGTGTCCGCCGGCTCAGACATCAGATCCTCTGGCCCGTTCCACGACCTTGTTCCTCGACTGGTTCCACGACTGGGTTCCACGATGCGGGTCTGTGCTATATCCTGGAACACTAGTCTGCGACGGCACCCCAGTCGATAGGCCGACCAAAATTGGCCAACGACGAGATCGAGGTTTCTGAGTGAGTGATCTTCCAGCAAGTGCAGACGTCGTCGTCATCGGCGCCGGGATCGTGGGCAATTCGGTGGTAGGCCATCTCGCCGAGCTCGGGTGGCGTGACATCGTCCAGATCGACAAAGGCCCGCTGCCCAACCCGGGTGGGTCGACCGGCCACGCCTCCAACTTCATCTTCCCGGTCGATCACAACAAAGAGATGGCGATGCTCA
>JALDXM010000200.1:0-4916 GCA_032155085.1 Actinomycetota bacterium
TTCCAGGTCCGGGTCATCGCCTGCAAGAAGTCGCGCCCGTTCGGCGTCGCTGCCCAGTCGGCGGTGTGCACTCCCGGCGCGCCGCCGAGCGCGTCGACCTCGATGCCGGAATCGTCGGCCAGTGCCGGTATCCCGCTGGCGAGCGCCGCCGCATGCGCCTTGATCCGGGCGTTGCCGAGAAAGCTCGATTCGGTCTCCTCCGGCTCCGCCAGGAGACGGGAGGTGGGCGAGATGACGAAGAACATGACCAGGACTGCCGGGCCCAGCAAAGAAAAGAAGGCCAGGCCCTGTTCTATTCGCCTACAGACGAGGACCACCACCACCGCAAACCCGAGGCCGACTGCCAGCGCGCCGGCCGTGTTGTCCGGCACCGCCTGGCGGCTGATCGCCATCCCTGTCGCCACAGCCGAGATCCCGACCAGGGTGAGGTAGGCGATGTCGGCAGTCCGGCCACCCACCCTCTCCGTGACCATGAGGATCAGCACGGCCAGCAACGGAGGGACAAAGGTCACAAGCAGCCCGAAGATCACGATCTGCGCCGGGGTGCTTCGGTTGGCGACGAACACCGCAGGATTTCGGCCGTACAGGTCCAGGACGGGAGCGGCGATGCCGGCAGTCATCAGGCCGAACACGACCAGGGACCGCCTGATGAGGCGGCGTCTGTCGACTTTGGGCCTGTCGATGGCGGGCTGATCCGAGGTGGGGAGTGTCACGTCCGAGGGGAAAATTACCTGCCGACAGGCGCAACCGGTCCTCGATGTGACACGCCTCGAGGCTGCCCACGTAGTGTTGGTGACCCCACCTCGAGAAGGGACATGTGATGGGACTGATGGACACCATCAAGGGATGGTTCGGCGGCGCGCAGGATCAGGCATCCGACGTGGCCGACAAGGCTGAGGATTTCTCCAAGGACGCCGTCGACTCCGCCCAGGATGCCGTGGACACTGCCCAGGACAAGGCGTCAGACGCGATGGATTCGGTCTCTGATGCCGCAGGCAACGTCGCGGACAAGGCCGGAGACGCGGTCGACTCGGCTACTGACAGCGCCTCCGAAGCGATCGACGCGGTGCAGGACAACGCAGGCGACGCTGCCGACGCCGTCGGGGACGCCGTAGACCAGGCCAAAGACAAGCTCGAGGGCTGAGCTTCGGGCTTGAGCCCTTCACCGGATACTCTGCGGGGTGATGAAGCGCGCCTCTGATCGCCTCAGTCGGATACCGCCCTCCGCCACCCTGGGCATCAGCGCCCGTGCCAGGGAGTTGCGGGCAGAGGGCAAGGACGTCATCAGCTTCGGCGCCGGGGAACCCGACTTCGCGACACCCGAGCACGTGGTGGCTGCGGCCGCACGCGCCTGCCACGATCCCGAGAACCACAAGTACACCGCATCCGCGGGCCTGCGACCGTTGAGAGAGGCAATCGCAGACGACGTCCGACGCTATTCCGGCGTGGCCGTGGACTGGTCTGAGGTGATGGTCACGAATGGTGCCAAGCAGGCCGTCTTCCAGGCGTTCGCGGCACTGCTCGACCCAGGCGACGAAGTCCTCCTTCCCTCGCCTCATTGGGTGACATATCCGGCGGGGATCGATCTGGCCGGGGGGGTCACGGTGTCGGTGCCGACACGGATCGAAGACGAGTTCAAGGTCGACGTCGCGAGCCTGGAGCGAGCGAGAACCGACCGCACCCGATTGCTCGTCTTCGTGTCACCGTCGAACCCGACCGGCGCCGTCTACACGGCAGAAGAGGCGCGGGCCATCGGCGAGTGGGCCCTGGCCAACGACATCTGGGTCCTCGCCGACGAGATCTACCAAAGACTCACCTACTTCACCGACGTCGCCCCATCGATCGCAGCGGCGACGCCCCGCTTCGAGAACTGGGTCCTGATCAACGGCGTCGCCAAGACCTACTCGATGACCGGCTGGCGGGTCGGCTGGATGGTCGGGCCGGCGGACATCGTCGAGGCTGCCAACAGCCACCAGTCGCATGCGACGGGGAATGTCGACAACGTCGCCCAGCAGGCGGCTCTTGCCGCCCTGCAAGGCCCCCAGGACACAGTCGAGGTGATGAGGGAGGCCTTCGACTCCCGGCGCAAACTGATGTTTTCGCTAGTGAGTGACATCCCCGGGGTGGACTGCGTGGAGCCTCAGGGGGCCTTCTACGTCTTTCCCGACGTGAGTGACGTCCTCGACGGACGATGGGCCTCCACCGACGAGCTGGCGACAGTCATCCTCGAGGAAGCCGGGGTGGCTCTCGTGCCCGGCGAGTCATTTGGCGCTCCGGGCCATCTTCGGCTGTCGTATGCCACCGGAGAGGCCGAGATCGAGCGAGGAATGGAGCGAATCCGGGCCCTGCTCACCCGTTGACAGGCCGCTCCTGAACCAGGTTTACACTCGCCGACGATGGATGGCACGACCGCGCGGGCAATGATGCTCGTTGAGCCAAAGCATTTCTCGCTCACCGAGTTGCCCGCCTCTCCGGACCTGAGTGGTGGCTGGCTCGCGGTCGAGGCCACCGGCATCTCCGGCGCTGATGTCCAGGTCTGGAAAGGTGAGGCCAAGGACGTGGTGTACCCCCTCATCCCCGGTCACGAGGTGGTAGGTCGGATCGCGCGGACCGCACCCACCATCCCCTACCCGATCGGCACCCGTGTGGTCGTCGAGCCCAGGATCCACTGCGGGGAGTGCCATCGTTGCAAGCTGAACCTCGCCACCTGCGCCCGTCGCCGCCCATCGAACTCCTATGGGTTCATCCCGTCGATCGAGCCTCCGGGGCTATGGGGTGGGCTCGCCGAGTTCCTCTACATCGATCCGGCAGCGCGGCTCCATCAGCTCACCGACGACGTCCCCGCCGAGGTGGGCACCTTCGTCCACCCCCTTGCTGCGGGGCACACCTGGGCCGTGGAGCTGCCCTCGCTACAGCAGGGAGAGAACGTGCTCATCCTCGGGCCCGGGCCAAGAGGATTGGCCTGTCTCATCGCGGCCAAGGCCGCGGGGGCTGGGTGGGTGGGTGTGACCGGCCTTTCCCACGACCGGGACCGGCTCGAGCTCGCCAAGCGGCTGGGAGCCGACCTCGCCATCGACGCCGAGCGCGAGGACGTGGCCGGCGCCATTGCCGAGGCCATCGGCACGAGGCCGGACATAGTCGTCGACGTCACCTCGGACGACCCTGAGGCGCTGTTCACCGCCCTCGACCTGGTGCGCAGCGGGGGGCGGGTCATCCTGGCCTCCACCAAGGGAAACCGTGCCTTCCACTTCATCAGTGATGTCCTCGTCGCCAAGCAGCTCACCGTCAAAGGGGCAATGGGGGCAACCACCGTGGGCTACCAATGGGCAGCCCGGCAGATCGACACCGATCCGCGCATCGACGATCTCGTCTCACATCAGTTCCCACTTGCCGAGGCATCGCGGGCCCTTCAGGCGGCGGCCGGCCTGCTCGGACGCGAGGAGCTGATCTCTGTGGCCGTCACCTTCTGACATGGCGGTCATCCTCTGAGATGATGGGGCCCGGGGTGGCCCCGAGCCGCCGCTCCGTCTGGTCCTGGGTCATCTACGACCTCGCCAACACGATCTTCGCCCTCGGTGTCATCGGTCGCTATTTCCCCGAGTGGCTCACCTCGGTCGATCGGCCCGACAGCGCACTGGCCGTGGTCGAGGCCACGGCCGGGGTGCTGGTGATCTTCCTCGCCCCGTGGGCCGGTGCCAGGAGCGACGTCCGCGGGACCCGTGTCCCGACTCTCGTCGTCACGACGATTGTCTGTGTCTCTGCCACCGCATTCCTGGCCACCGGCTCGGAGGAGATGACGCTGCTCCTTCTGGGTGTGGCCCTCATCGCCTTCAACGTGGGAGCGGTGGTGTATGACGCACTGCTGGTCGACGTCAGCACGCCGGCCAACCGCGGCCGGATCTCCGGTCTGGGAGTCGGCGTCGGGTACATCGGCTCGTTCGTCGGGCTGGGGCTGGGGCTCCTGGCCCTCGATGTGCTCGGCTGGTCGTTCGCGGCCACTTTCAGGTTGCTCGCTTTCGCTTTCCTCCTCCTGGCCCTGCCCGCCTTCTTCTTCATCCAGGAGCGGGGGGGCCACGACGACGCCCCCTTGCCCGGGCTCGTCGACATCGGGAGACGTCTGGCCGCGTCATGGCGGCTCGCCGCCTCCTATGACGGCGTTGTCCGGTTCCTGGTGGGCCGGTTTCTCTACACCGACGCCATCAACACCCTCATCGGTGGCTTCTTGACCATTTTCGTGCTCGAGGAACTGGGCCTGGATCGTGGTTTCGTGACGGCGCTGCTCGCAGCGGCCATCGTGGCGGCGATCTTCGGCGCCTTCGGAGCCGGCTCGGTCATCGAGCGCTTCGGACCGGTTCGGGTGCTCCGCTCCGTCCTCGTGCTGTGGATGGTGGCCATCGCCGCCGGGGTCGGCGCCGCGGTGACCGGCGAGACCGGGCTGGCATGGGCTATCGGGTTCCTTGGTGGGCTGGCCTTGGGGGCTACTTGGACTGCGGACAGGGTGGTCATGGTCCGGGTGTCGCCACCGAGGCATCTTGGTGAGATGTACGGGCTCTACGCCACGGTGGGGCGGTTTGCGACCATTCTGGGCCCGCTGACCTGGGCATTGATCGTCGATGTGATCGGGCTAGGGCGGCGAGTGGCGATGACGGCACTGATCGCGTTCATCGCGGCCGGCTGGTGGGTGTTGCGCCGGGTGGACGACACCGAGCGGGACTGGGCCCCAGCCGACTTGCCGGTCGTCAGTAGAGCCCCTGACGCTCCCCCGACATGAGGTGGTGCTCGACCGCATAGGGGATGGGCAGGTCCCGGACCTCCCGGGGCCCCCGCACCAACCGTCGGCCGACCTCGGCAAACCAGGTGTCGTTGGCGAACGCCCAAGGCCATGCCTTGATGCCAAGTCGGGCCCCGACGATGCC
>JALDXM010000201.1:0-4903 GCA_032155085.1 Actinomycetota bacterium
TCCTCGCCCTGGCCTTCTGCGGTGACGACGGTGAAGTCACCACGAGCAGCACCACGACGACGACGCTTGGGGCCTCCACCACTTCTGCGCCTGGCGCCACCACGACGGCCCCAGCAGCTGCGACCACGACCGCCGCTCCCGCCACGACGACAACGGCACCGGCACCTACTACGACAGCCGCGGCCACAACAACAACCGCAGGCGCCACCACGACGACGGCCGCCCTGCCCGATCCGGCATTCGGTGCGGGCACCCACATGGTGGGCGATGACGTGCAGCCCGGGGTCTACGAGACGGGGATCGTCGAGGGGCCATTCGGTTGTTATTGGGAGCGTCTGTCCGGTCTGTCCGGCGAGCTCGACGACATCATCGCCAATGGCAACGTGGCCGGCCACGACGTCGTCGAGATCATGGATGGTGATGTCGCCTTCGGAACCGACTGTGATGCCTGGTACGACCTGACCCAGCGTGACCCGCTCCTCACCAGGATCCCCGAGGGGAAATGGGCCTTGAACACCCATATCGGGCCCGGGACCTATGAAGCGCCGGGGAGTGATACCTGTTACTGGGAGCGCTTGTCCGGCCTGTCCGGAACCCCCGACGACGTGATCGCCAACGACCTGCCCCAAGGGCCGGCAATCGTCGAGATCGACCCGAGCGACATCGCCTTCAATTCGATTGGATGTGGGGACTGGACGGCGGCCTAGTGATCAGGGTCACTAGCCCGGATCATTTGCCCGCGCCGCCAGTCGCTGCTTGAGGACGTAGAGGGCCACCACGACCGGGGCGAGCAACAGCAAGACCATCGCCATCAACGTCGGGTTGGCATCCCAGCCAGTCAGCCCCACCATCAGGGCCAGCAGCGCGCTGCCGTACATGGTCAGCTCCGCCCTCAGATAGATCTCGGGAACCCGGGCACGGGCCTCGAGGGTGTGTGTGAGAAGGGCCACCGTCACGATGGCAACCGACATGGCAACGACAAGCAGCCACCGAACCTCGTCGGGTAGATCCCCGGACGGTCGTTCCACGGTGTTGAGCACACCTGCGCCCCCGGCGGTTATCGCGACGACGAGCGGGAAGTGCAGATTGAGCCACAGCTGGCTGTACCGGGAGATCGGCTCGCGAAGGGACACGAGGTCGAAGTAGATCCACCACAGCCCGATGGCAACCAGCACCCCCAGCATCCCTGCCGCGGCGGCGTCCAGGTCGAGGACTTCGACCCCAGCCATGCCGGTGACGGCACCGACTATCACCTCTCCGAGCACGATGATCACGAACAGATCGAGACGCTCCACCAGCGAACCAGTCACGGCGATGACCGCCTCACCTCCCTGGCTCTCCGGAGGGGTCCAGCGCCGGAACGCCACGATCTGGCCGATGATCTGAAGCGCCAGACCCATACCCCAGAGCCAGTAACGCCCTGGTGGCGACACCCAGATGCTCCCGGCGAAGGTGAGTGCCGACAGCAGATAGAAGCCGGAATACGGATTCGAGGCGGCCCTGTGGGTGGGGTCATGAACACCGGTCCGAAACCAGATGATCACGAGGACGAGAACGTTCATCGCATAGGCAAGGGCAAAGCCCGTTTCGCCTTCGCCCGGGACGCTGCCGATGTAGACACCCATCAACGCCACCGCCAGCATCTGGGCGAAGGTGAACACCCTGACGCTGACATCGTTGGTCCCATGCAGGTCGTAGTAGAGGGTCCCATTGGTCCACGACGACCACACCGCAGCGAAGAGAAAGACGAACCACCCCACTCCCGCCCAAGACGGGTCCTCGGACAGCCGATGCGATATCTGGGCAACGACCACCACGAAAACCAGGTCGAAGAAGAGCTCGAGGAAGCTGATCCGACGCTCGCTGGGCCGGTCTTCGAATCGGGCCGGGGGCTGCCACAACCGGAATCTCGAATCGGCCACGGGCGAAATGGTAGTCCCAGGATCTATGACAGTTCTGTTATCTTACGTATATCGTAATTGTGATATGGTGATGGCATGTCTGGAGCCGCCCTGATCACAGAGGCACGAAAACGAGCCGGCCTCACCCAAACCGAGCTAGCCCGTCGTCTTCGCACCCATCAGTCAGCCATCGCACGATGGGAAACGGGTCGCACCGCCCCGGACTACGACCGAGTGGTCGCTGCGTTACGGGCTGCCGGCTTCGAGCTCGGCGTCTCTCTCAGCCCTATCGACGATCACGATGTCTCCCTGATCCGCCGCGAGTTGAAACTCTTGCCCCACCAGCGTCTCTCCGACATGGTGAAAGCAGTGCGAAAGCTCAGCGCTATCGAATCGGTTGCCCGTGGCTGAATTCGACCCGGTCGAGCTTCTTCGTGTTCTGGCTCGACACGAAGTCGATCTGGTGCTCGTTGGCGGGATAGCCGCCCGACTGCGGGGCGCGCCACTGCTCACCCAAGACGTCGACGTGACGCCCTCAGCCGATCACGAGAATCTGGAACGGCTCGCGGCTGCGCTCGAGGAGCTCGATGCGCGTTTGAGGACTGCCACGGAGCCCGAAGGCGTTTCCTTTCCGTTCGACCCCGGTCTGCTTTCTTCGTCACAGGTATGGACCCTGACCACCAAGCACGGCGACCTCGACGTGGTCATGGTTCCAGCTGGGACGGCAGGGTTTCGCGATCTCATACGAGAATCGGACCACCTCCTCATCGCAGAGGACCCAGATCTGAAGGTGAACGTGGCTTCGCTGGCCGACGTGATCAGAAGCAAGGAAGCGGCCGGCCGCGAGAAAGATCGCGCGGCCCTGCCCTTGCTGCGTCGCACCCTCGATGAGGCCGGCGGCTGAATCTCCATCCCGTCTTCACATCGTCTCCACATTCGGGCAACAGGCTTTGACCTGTCTCGAGCGAAAGGAGTCTGAGACATGAAACGGAATGTGATCGGAACGGTCCTGATCACCCTCCTCATCGTGGGTGCCCTGGGTGCCATCGGGTTCGGCCTGTGGCAAATGGGCTTTCAGCGTGGCTTGGTCGAGTCCGGAGCCGAAGTCGTGGTCAACACCGCCCGCGGAGTCGGCCACTGGTGGGGGCCAGGTTGGGGCGTCGGATTCGGGTTCTTCGGGTTCTTCTTCAAGATCCTGTTCGTGATCCTGATCATCGGCCTCATCTCTCGCCTGTTCTTCGGCCCGCGTCGCTCGGGCCCTGGCCCTTATTGGGGTCGCGGATGGCAGGAGGATGAACCACACCCGATGGATCGTCATCTCGACGAATGGCACGACCGGGCACACGGAGGGAACAGTCCGAGCGGGCCTTCGACCGATCAGGACGCCTGAACCACGGCCGGTCGCGACAATGACGGCCATGCCGAAGATCCTCGTCGTCGACGACGAGATGAAGATCGCCCGCCTCGTGAGGGACTATCTGAGCGAGGCGGGCTTCGACGTGGCCCTGGCCTCGACCGGGCCGGCTGCGGTGGCCTCGGCCCGCTCGGAGCGACCCGACCTGGTGATACTCGACCTCGGTCTTCCCGGGATGGACGGCTATGACGTAACCCGGGCCATCCGGGCCCAATCGGCCATACCCATCATCATGCTCACCGCTCGCAGCGAGGAGACCGACCGCATCGTTGGCCTCGAGCTCGGGGCCGACGACTACGTCGTCAAGCCGTTCAGTCCTCGCGAGCTGGTGGCCCGCGTCAAGGCAGTGCTGCGCCGAACTGGAGGTGAGGTGGGCACCGAGACCATCAGAGTCGGTGACCTCCTCGTCAGCCTCCCCCACCGCACGGTCGAGCGTGACGGGCGGCGGATCGAGCTGACCACATCGGAGTTCGAGTTGCTCCGGGTGCTCGCGGCCAGCCCGGGCCGAGTGTTCACCCGGGGCCAGTTGCTCGACTCGATCCGAGGCGTGTCATTCGAGTCCTACGAGCGGGCCATCGACGCCCACATCAAGAACCTCCGCAAGAAGCTGGAACCCGACCCCCGCCATCCCGTCTACGTCCTCACCGTCTACGGCGTCGGCTACAAGTTCAGCGATGCCTGACCCCTCCCGGCACGGCCCACAGTGGTCACAGAATCGTTCCGGCCCGCCGGGCTGGGGGCCCGGCGCTTTCATCTTCCGCTGGGTCATCGGCCTGATCATCTTCCTGGTCTTCATCGGGCCACTACTCGGGTTCCTCTTCTCAGGCGCCTTTGGCGCCTTCCATGGGCCACGCCGGTTCGTAGTCCTCGGGCTGGCCCTCCTCGTAGTGGTCGGGATCATCCTCTTCGTCCGGAGCAGATTCGGACGAACCTGGGCCCCGGTTGGCCAACTGATCGACGCCACCCGTCGTCTTGGCGATGGAGAGGCCGGAGTCCGCATCCCGATCAACCAACCCGGCCCGCTCGCCGCGGTGAGCGGCTCGTTCAACCGGATGGCGGCCCGACTGGAGGAAGAAGACGAGAGACGACGCCGGCTCCTAGCCGACCTCGGTCATGAGCTCAGAACGCCGCTGACCGTCATCAGGGGTGAGATCGAGGCGGTGATCGACGGGCTGCACGATCCGTCGCAGCTCTCCAACGTGATCGACGAGGTGGAGCTGATGGAACGTTTGCTGGAGGATCTAAGGGTCCTCACCCTGGCCGAAGCGGGAAGGCTCCAACTCCATCGTGAGCCGACCGACCTCGAAGGGGTGGTAGGTGACGTGGTGACGTCTTTCGCCACCGCGATGGAAGCTCGTCATGTCACCCCTGCGGTTTCGGTGGACCCGGTGATCGGAGAAATCGAAGTCGACCCCTACCGGCTGCGCCAGGTCCTCTCCAACCTCGTCTCCAATGCTCTCAATCAGATGTCGGAGGGGGGCAGGCTCGAGGTATCGGCATCAAAGGAACGGAGCCGGGTGCTACTCGCGGTTGCGGACAACGGGCCGGGGATTCCCGCGGAGCTCAAGGAGACGATCTTCTATCCGCT
>JALDXM010000202.1:0-4903 GCA_032155085.1 Actinomycetota bacterium
GTGTTGAGCAGGCCGAACACGCCGTCGAGGTCAAGCGAGTTCGGTGCGGCCAAGCGGTGCGAGAGGAGATGGAGGCGAAGGTAGACGTCGGCGGCGGACGTCGGTGCGGCATCGACGTCGATGGTCAGCCGGGTCGGGGGGCGACCTACGCCTTCGCCGACCCCGATGGCCACGACTGGGAGATCTACTTCGAGTCGGAGAAGTACGCCCCGCCCGAGCCGGCGGTTCCCGCTCTGAAGAACCAGGCACAGCGTCGTCCCAATCATGGAATTGGGGTCCGTCGCCTCGATCACGTCAACTTCCTCGCGGCCGATGTGGAGGCCAGCCGGGACTTCGTGGTGCCGGTACTGGGCGCGATGCCGACCGAGCAGATCCAGTTGGACAGTGGTGCCATCGCCGCCATCTGGATGACCTTCTCCAACAAGACGTATGACGTCGTCTACACGAGTGACTGGACCAAGACGCGGGGCCGCCTCCATCACGTCGCCTTCGCGGTCGACCAGCGTGAGGACATCCTGCGGGGGGCGGACCTCTACCTGGAGCACGGCGTGTACATCGAGACCGGCCCCCACAAGCACGCCATCCAGCAGACCTTCTTCCTCTTTGTGTGGGAGCCAGGTGGCAACCGAATCGAGATCGTCAATGCCGGATCCCGTCTGATCCTGGCACCTGACTGGCAACTGATCACCTGGACCGAGGCCGAACGGGCCAAGGGCCAGGCCTGGGGTCTGAAGACGATGGGATCGTTTCACACCCACGGGACACCACCCGTATCAGAGTCGTGACCGCTGTCGCCCGATTCTTCGACTCCCGAGCCGCCTACCTCCTCTTCAGCACCGCCACCAACGAGAAACCGGTGGTTGCCGCCCGCATCGGGGAGGAGCTCGACAAGATCGAGCCGGGGGATAAGGCCCTCCAGGTGCTCGACGCCGGAATGGGAGACGCCACCGTCCTGACCGAGGTGTTGCGGGGGCTGCATCGCGCCTTCCCACATGTCCCCTGGCTGATCGTCGGCAAGGAGATCAGCATCGAGGATGTGCGCCTATCCCTCGACAAGATGGCCGACCGGCTGCTCGAGCACCCCGAGATGGTCTTCGTGGTCACGAACATGTCTTATCGCGAGGCGCCCTATCTGACCCCACTGCATGACGAGGCCATGAGCTGGAGGACGGTCCCGTTGGAAGGTTCGACGGCGTTCGAGTTCTCCCGTCAGATCAGAGATCTCTACCCGGCCCTGGTCGATGACTGGGCGGTTCGGACCAGTGAGAAGACGGGCAATCCGGTGTACGTCCGACCGTCGGCCCTGGTCATCTATCGCAGGGACCGGGAGTTCATCCTGAGCGACGTCATCCCGAAGCCAGGCTCAGCGCTGGGGCCGGCCTATCAGCTGATCATTGCTTCCCAGCCATATCGAGCCCGCACCTCGGTCGATCAGAAGATGAGGACTGTCATCGCACCACTGGCGAGGGCTCTGGCCCCGGGTGGCCGCATGGTCGTGGTCCACTCCCACGGCAACGACCCGGGTCTCGAGATCATTCGTGGCGTGTGGCCGGACGAAGACCCGTTCCAGACCACCCGTCACATCCTGGCCGAGACAGCCCGGGACCATCTCGATGAGCCGGGGGACGAAGACCTGGTCTTCGAGACCATCGGTGACGACGAAGCCCTCATTCGCTATCAACTCCACGCCATGCCCTCGGAAGTCCAAGAGCACATCGGCACCTCCCTGATCGTCGCTGCATGGAACGCGGCGGCATACGTGGCCCAGATCGATGAGGAGCGGCTCTCCGAGGCTCTGAGCTCGGGGCGATACGTCCCGGCGACGAGGAGTGTGATCCAGCAATACGAGGGGGTGTGGTTCAACGACGAAGCCTTCGTCGTATCACGCCGCTGAGCACGGCGATCCAACTGCGTGGGTCGATGCCCGCGCCTACGCTCGGATCCGACCCGCTTCAAGGAGATGACATGACTGATCGGCCCCCATTTCGCGCAGACCACGTGGGCAGCTTCCTCCGGCCCAAGACCGTGGTCGACGCTCGCGCCCAGCGGGCCGAAGGTGAGATCGGGCCCGAGGAGCTGAGAGAGGTCGAGGACGAGGCGATCGCCGAGGTGGTCCGTCAGCAGGAGGACGTGGGGCTGAAGGGCATCACCGATGGTGAGTTCCGCAGGTTCTTCTTCCATACCGACTTCCTGGAGCAGCTCGAGGGGGTGACGGTCACCGAGGGGAACTTCCTGGCCCGGTTCCATCGCACCGACGGGTCGGAGGTCGAGTTCTCGCCTCCGACGATGGGAGTCGACGGCCCCATCCGCCACTCGCACTCGATCCAGGGAGGGGACTTCGACTATCTGGCCTCCCAGGTCACTCAGACTCCAAAGGTGTCCATCCCTGCCCCCTCGATGCTCCACTTCCGCGGCGGGCGTCAGGGGATAAGCGAGGAGGTCTATCCGGACCTGGAGCAGTTCTTCGACGACCTCACCGCCGCCTATCGGGATGAGATCGCCGACCTGGCCGCCCGCGGAGCCCGCTATATCCAGATGGACGACACCAACCTCGCCTATCTGTGTGACCCTGAAGTTCGGGAGCGGACCGCGGCCCGGGGAGATGACCCGGACGAGCTGACCCGTCTCTACAGCCGTCTGATCAGCGACTCCTTCCGCGACCGTCCCGACGACATGGTCGCGGCGGTGCATCTCTGCCGGGGCAATTTCCAGAGCGCCTGGGTGACCCAGGGTGGCTACGAGCCCGTAGCCGAGATCCTGCTCAACGATATGGATGTCGATGCCTTCTTCCTCGAATACGACGACGAGCGCTCGGGCGACTTCGCTCCGCTCCGCTTCCTGCCGGCGGGAAAAACCGTCGTGCTCGGGCTGATGAGCTCGAAGACCGGGGAGGTGGAGAGCGCTGACGAGATCAAGGCGAGGATCGAAGAGGCCGCCCAGTACGCCCCGCTCGAGCAGCTGGGGTTGAGTCATCAGTGCGGGTTCTCCTCGACTGTGCACGGCAACCAGCTCAACCCGGACGACCAGTGGCGAAAGCTGGCCCGCACCGTCGAGGTCGCTCAAGATGTCTGGGGCTATTGACCCCCGGCCGATCTGAGGGCGCTGGACGTCGCTGAGCGACGCCTGCAACCCTGGGTTGCCGGGGTATCCCAGGCCGACTGACTGACCGGTCGGTTAGTATCGGTGGCTTGATCGACTTCCAGACCGATCCGAGCCGGTATCGCCACTGGCACCTTCGTATCGAGCCGCCGATCGCCTTCCTGGACATGGACGTCGACCCAGACGGCGGACTGCACGAGGGGTACGAGCTGAAGCTCAATTCCTACGACCTGGGCGTCGACATCGAGCTGGCCGATGCGGTGCAGCGTCTCCGCTTCGAGCATCCCGAGGTGGGTGCGGTGGTCATCGGCTCGCTCAACGACCGGGTCTTCTGTGCCGGGGCCAACATCGGGATGCTTGCCTCGGCCGCACACCCTCTCAAGGTCAACTTCTGCAAGTTCACCAACGAGACCCGGAATGCGATCGAGGATGCCAGCGCCAACTCCGGCCAGCGTTATCTCGCTGCCGTGAAAGGCAACGCGGCCGGCGGGGGATACGAGCTCGCCCTCGCTACCGACCACATCATGCTCGTGGACGACGGGAGCTCAACGGTCGCCCTGCCCGAGGTCCCCCTGCTGGGTGTCCTACCCGGGACCGGTGGCCTGACCAGGTTGGTCGACAAAAGGCATGTCCGCCGTGACCGGGCCGACGTCTTCTGCACGGTCGAAGAGGGAATCAAGGGCAAACGTGCCCTGGAGTGGCGTCTGGTCGACGAGCTGGTCCCATCGTCCACCTTCGAGGACACGGTGCGGGCTCGGGCCATGGAGATGGCGGCCGAAGGCGACCGGGATGGCGCGGCGCCAGGTGTCCACCTGTCGCCGTTGGAGCGTGTGATCGACGATGCGTCCGTCACCTACAGCACGCTCGAGGTCGAGATCGACCGAATGGCCCGGACGGCCACTCTCGTGGTCCTCGGTCCGGATGGCCCGCCCACCGTGGGAGCCGATTTCTGGCCACTCCGGCTCGCCCGCGAGCTCGACGACGCTCTCCTCCATCTTCGTGTCAACGAGCTGGAGATCGGCACCTTGATCCTGCGCAGTGAAGGTGACGCCAGCCTGGTCGAGACCTACGACCGGTTGCTGGTCGATCAGGAGGGTGACAGGTTCCGACGGGAGGTTGCTCTCTACTGGAAACGACTCCTCAAACGGGTCGAGGCCACGTCGCGGACCACCATTTGCCTGATCGAGCCGGGGAGCTGTTTCGTCGGGTTCCTGGCCGAGCTCATGCTCGCCACAGACCGGAGCTACATGTTGGAGGGCGCGAGGGAGAGTGACGAAGAGGAGGCCCGGATCATGCTCACCGACGCCTCCGCCGGCCTTCTGCCCATGGCCAACGGCATCACCAGGCTGGAGACCAGGTTCTGGGGGGATGAGGAAGGGCTGGTGAAGGCAAGAGGAGCGATTGGCCAGTCGCTCGACGCGGCAGCAGCCTACGAGGCCGGGTTGGTGACCGATGTCATGGATGACATCGATTGGGACGACGAGCTCAGGGTGATGCTGGAGGAGCGAGCCGGGTTCTCCCCGGACAGCCTGACCGGGATGGAGGCCAACCTGCGCTTCCCCGGGCCGGAGACCATGGAGACCAAGATCTTCGGCAGGCTCACCGCGTGGCAGAACTGGGTCTTCCAGCGGCCCAATGCATCGGGTGAGGCCGGGGCGCTGCGTCGCTACGGGACCGGGCTGCGTCCCGACTACGACCAGAGGAGGGTGTGATGACCACCGAGATGGTCGACTACGACCTGCTGATCCCCAACAACGTCGGCCTCGCCGGCGACCCCAAGCTGCGCCGTGCCCTCGAGCAATGA
>JALDXM010000203.1:0-4871 GCA_032155085.1 Actinomycetota bacterium
CACCTTGGATGTCTTCGGCGAATCGGCGTGGGTCGTCGGGCACGAACGGGATCGAGTCTTCCTCTGACTCGATGACGAACTCACCCGAGCCCAGATCGATCACCTGATAGTCGCCGGCGAGCCACTCACGGATCGACACTTCGCCCGAGACGAGCGAGATCTTCTCTTCATCGAGGTCGATCCTCACCGGTAGGTGGTCGTTCTCGACCGTGGCCACCCCGGCATAAGTCGTCATCGTCTGGTCCCCCCGGACAATGTGTGTTCCTGTGGCTTCACCCGGACCACGAATCATACTTGGAGCTAGAGATCTGAGACCAGTGACCCGTCGCATGAACAATTGCGGCGTGCCTCCGGCCCTCGACGCCCCTGGCTGCGTCCAAAATGCTCGCCGCAGCTCCCGGCTGCGACTGCGCTTTTCTCCTTGCCAGATGACGCCGATGTCTCGGAGACACGCGCACACTGTTCAAGCGACAGATCACTAGAACGGGATATCGAGTGCCTCACATAGGAAGCGGGTGAATCCGCTCGCCTCGGCGAACATCCCGGCCAGGTCCACGTCGAACCCGGACGTCGTCACCTGCTTCTGGGTGAGCATGGTCCCCGCGATGAAGGACTTCATGCGCAGATCGTCGGCGTGCGGATGGCCCGCATCGAAGCCGGGGGGAACCCGCTTCAGCATCTCGTCCTCGTCCTGGTCCAGCGACCAGGTGGATTGGAAGCTCGCGGTCTTGGTGGCAGTCGCCCACCCCTCGACATCGTCGTAGATGGCCTGTCGGAGGTCGCGTGCGACCTGCGTCTCGGGGTGCCAGAGACCCACCCCGGCGAAACACGAGCCCGGCTCCAGATGCAAGTAGTAGCCGGGCGCATGGATGTCCTTACCGGCCTCGTGTCTGAATTGGATTCCGACATTGGTCTTGTAAGGCGTCTTGTCCGGTGAGAACCGGGTATCGCGATACGGGCGAAGCAGTGACCCACCCGTGGTCTTCGCTTCGGCTACGAAGTGGGGTGAGAGCTTCTCGAGACGAGCCCCGAAGTCGATGATGAACTCGAGAGCGGGGTCACGCACCTGGGTCAGATACCGATCCTTGTTGGCTTCCCACCAGACCTTTTCGTTGTTCACCTCCAGCTCACGGAGGAAGGAGAAGAGTGCTGGGGTGAAATGTCGTTTGGCCATGGGTCGAAGATAAGCCCAAGCGCTGACGGATTTGAAGGGGTTTGGTGCCCTAGTGCTCCTCGGCCGCCAGCTCCGACCACGGGGTGCGCAGGCCGTCCCGGACGTTGGTGATACAAGCCCGGAAGTCCTTTCGCAGGACCCACGCGCCCGCAAGCAGGAAGACGATCCCGACACCGATCCGGGCCTGATGCGACTGCTGCTCGGAGAGGTGCCCTAGTTCCGCCAGGCCTGACTCTGCAAGCTGGGCGACGAACAGCCCAAGCATCGCCCACGCCTCGGTCCGGCTCACCGAGCGGCTGGCCACGATTGCCACCGCGAAGACCGACTGCGCCGCGGTCACGAACAGCTCCACCCGCTGTTGTCCATCGAGAGGCAGCCCGTGGAGCATCCCGGCGAAGATGGAGAAGACGATGGGCAGGCTTCCCACCAGCAAGGTCCACTGGTTGACCTTCGACGACACGAGAGCGGCGAGGCCGGTTCGGGCCGCCAACCGCCAGGCGAAGAGCGTGGCCACCAGCAGCTCCGGGGCCTCAGAGGCGGTGGGGGCGATCCACTTCACCAGGAGGAACTCGCTGACTCCGATTGCCTCGCCCAGTTCCACGATGGCATGGGCGAACTCCTCCGCACAGAGCAGGATGACACCGGCGGCGAAGACGAACATCGCGTAGTTGATGATTCGCCGTGCCCTCTTGGGCAGAGAGGCGATATAGGCGGAGGGCCCCACCAAATGCGGTTCTCCTTGAGGCGCCCCGGAGAGACGTCGCAGATAGAGGACATAGATCCCTACCAGCACCACCGCGTCGAACAAGGAGAGGGTGTCTTTCAGGAACAGGGTCAACCCATAGAGGGTGGCGATGGTCAGAAAGGCGATATCGACCGACTGGGCCCGGGAGAGGTGGATCTCCTCAGTGGTGGTCCCCTCGGCCTTTTCTGGAGTCACACCGGCCCGACGCACTCTCCAAGTGCCGATGAGGATCACCATTGGCCAGCCCAATCCGATGAGGAGCTGATTGCCCCCGGTCATGTTGGCCAGGGCGAGGGGCCCGTATGTGCTCGCCTGCCCGGTTTCGGCAAACTCCTGGCCCGCCTGAGCGGTGAAGACGAAGTCGACCGCGTATTCGGGGAGGATGGCGATGAGGGCGAGAAGGGCGAGAGCAAGGCCGGAAGCGATGTCGAGTTGAATGATCTCCGCCGCCCAGGAGAGGACGAAAGCGGATCCAACGATTGCCAGGCCATAGAGGGCAGCTGCCACGACCGGGTCCGCAATGGTTCCTGTGATCCTGAGGTAGAGCCCTGGCAGGGTGGCCGCCACCGCCAGCGAGATGAACAAGATCTGCTGTCTCGGGTCTAGCTTCGTGGTCTCCATCGGGCTGCGGGATTGTATGGGATCGCCCACCCGTTGCCGATTCTGGGCGTCATGGGTCAGTCCTCGACCCAGTCCGGGTCGTTGTCCCACTCCTCATTGCGTCGAGCCACGGTGTCCAGGGCCCGTTCGGCCTCCTCACGAGTGGGGAAGGGGCCGATGCGAACCTCGGCCCGGCACCCCTCGTAGGGCTCGACGGTCTTGTGGTCGAGGCAGTAGTACCAACGGTCCTCGCTGTCAGAACCGCTTGTGGAGGTCATCCCAGCACCCTTCGGCAGGACCAGGGGCTCCAATATCCCTGGCCGAGGTTGCCATACTGGTTGGCCAGCCACGCCGCAGTCCCGATGTTGGCCTCGGGGTCGAACGGGCTGGCCCCAGAGAACCCTGCCTTGGGTGATGTCGAGGCCCAGGTCGCGGGCAGGAACTGGAACAGCCCGGACGCTCCCGAATACGGGTTGTAGGCGTCGGGGTCGCCCAGGCTCTCACAGTCGATGATGGCCAGAGCCTCGTCGACTCGGCTCCCGGGGAAGTAGGCAGAGGCCAGGGAGCGCCATCGCTCGACTGCCGGCGGGAAGTCCCAGGTACCGCCCCCGCCTCCCCCTCCGTCGTCAGTCGTCGTGGTCGGTTCGGGTGGCGCCGACGTGGTAGTTGTGGTCGTTGCGTCGTCCTCATCTGGGGGAGCTGGCGCCGTGGTGGTCGTGGTGGGGCGCTCGGCCTGACGACGTCGCTCCTCCTCCCTGGCCTGGGCGGCATCCACGGCGCTGAGCGCCTCCCGAAATTCTGCATCCGCTGTGTTCGCGTCTCGCACTGCCTGGCCCACCGCCGCATCGGCCTCGTCGTACAGGGCAGCCAGGTTCTCGATCTCGGCGTCGACCTCTGCCTTCAGCTCAGCCACCTGCTCCTGTTGGACCTCGTAGTCCTGGCGGAGTCCCTCCAAGGCGTCGCGGCGGGCGATCAACTCGTTGACGCGGGCGGCACCCGAGTTCACAACGTCACCGACCACCTGCCCTGTGACCATTGCCTGCTCCACGTTGTCGCTGTTGACGAAGCTCATGCCGGGCCCGGCCAGTGCGGTCATGTAGGCATCGACGGCATGGAGCTCGATGTCGGACTCGATGCCAGACATCTCTGCTTCACCATGTGCGATCTGAGCTGCCAGCGAATCGAGGCTGGAGGAGACCGCCGAGAGCTCGGCGGCGAGGTCGTTGATTCGGGTGATGCTCGCCGCCAGCTGCGCCTCGAGGTCCGATCGTCGCGCCACCGCGGCATCGACCAGACCGGCCGCCGCATCGGCCTGCCTTTCGGCGGCATTCGCCTCCTGTTCTGCCTCCTCGACGGTTTGGGCGACGGCCGGATCGGGCCAGCCGACGGCCGTGGTCAGGGCGAGCAGGACGAGAGCGAGGGCGATCAGGGGGCGCAGCGCACGCATTGGGACCCGTGGAGAGTAACGAAACGGGGTGAGCACGAGAAGTGCGGAGCTTCTCGCCCGCTAGCTTCCTGACCCGATGGAGCGGATGAATGTCCAGTCCGGCAGCCCTTTCGAGGATGCGATCGGCTTCAGCCGGGCGGTCCGGCTCGGGGACAGGGTCGTGGTGTCCGGGACCGCCCCGATCTGGCCTGACGGGTCGGTCGACCCCGACCCGAAGACCCAGGCGCGGCGTTGCTTCGAGATAGCTCTTCAGGCGCTCGTAGAGGCGGGCGGTAACGCGGCGAATGTCATCAGGACCCGGATGTTCCTCGTCGACGCCGGTGATGCCGGGGCGGTCGGCGAGGCACATCAGGAGGTGTTCGCGGGAATCAAGCCCGCAGCCACGATGGTTGTTGTAGGTGGCTTGCTCGACCCGAGATGGAAGGTCGAGATCGAATTGGAAGCTGTTCTGGGGTGATACCCCACTGGAGGTGATCGATGTTCGGACGGAACAAGACGGAGATGCCTGATGCGAGCACGGCTTTGCCGGGCAGGACGCAGGCCGTCGAGGTCCCGCCGGCGCATTTCGTGAACGGCAACCCGCTGGTCGGGCCCTTCCCCGAGGGCACCGAGACCGCGGTATTCGGCATGGGTTGCTTCTGGGGTGCCGAGAGGCGGTTCTGGAAGATGGATGGCGTCTACACCACAGCCGTTGGATACGCCGGGGGTTATACGCCCAACCCCAGCTACGAGGAGGTTTGCACCGGGAGGACCGGTCACTCTGAGGTCACGCTGGTCGTCTACTTCCCGGAGCAGGTCTCCTACGAGCAGCTCCTCCAGGTGTTCTGGGAGACCCACGATCCCACCCAGGGGATGCAGCAGGGCAACGACATCGGGTCCCAATATCGGGCGGCCATATACACGAC
>JALDXM010000204.1:0-4856 GCA_032155085.1 Actinomycetota bacterium
CGCCTCCTCGAGCTCGATCCACATGTTGTCATCGACGCCGCCGCCCCAGGCCCGACGCAACGAGGCCCCTAGCGCCGCCGCCGACTTCCCCAAACGCGAGGGAGCGACTGCGATGGCAGAACCTTCATCATCTGCCGAGCGACTTCGCACCGCTACGACGATCGCCACCGCGGCGGCAATGACCGCAATGAAGACGACCAGTAGAACGAGGACGATCGGTTCCATTGTCTCGCCAAGCTAACCGGCGATCAGGCCACTCCCACCGACGTCATGTCCTTCCGAACCACCTGGGAGGACCCACCCGGCTCCATGGTCACCCCGTAGAGCACATCAGCGGCCTCCATCGTCTGCTGCTGGTGGGTGATGATGACCAGCTGCGCCCTTTGTCGGAACTCGTCGACGATCCGGAGGAAGCGGCGCAGGTTGGCGTCGTCGAGTGCGGCCTCGACCTCATCGAGGACATAGAAAGGGCTGGGACGGGCCTCGAAGATCGAGAAGAGGAAGGCGAGGGCGGCCAGACTTCTCTCGCCCCCGGACAGGAGTGTGAGCTGGCTCACTTTCTTCCCAAGCGGCTGGGCTTCGATCGACACACCGGACAGCGTGTCCTCAGGATCGGTGAGGCGGATCCTGCCCCGACCCCCCGGGAACAGAACGGAGAAGTACCGCTGGTATGCCTCCGCCACCTCGGTGAATGCTTCCTGGAAGCGTTGCTCGATCTCGACCTCTAGGGCCTTGATCACTTTGCGGAGCTCGGCCCGCGAAGCTTCGACATCGGCGAGCTGCTCGGTGAGGAACCTATGTCTTTCGTCGAGCTCGGCGAACTCCGCGGCCGCCAGTGGATTGATCGGTCCGAGACGTCGCAGCTGGGCAGACTTCTCGTCGAGGATCGCCCCAAGATCGGCATTCTCCGGGTAGTCGGGGCGCTCTGCTCCCCGAGCAGCTTCGACCTCGGCGTCGGCATCGCGCCTGATTCCTTCGATGACGCCCTCTCGCATGAGACGCAGCTCGGTCAGCCGGACCTGGAGCCCGGCAACGGACTCACGGGCGCTGGCGAGGCTCTCGCGCCGCTCCTCGAGCTCGGTCCGGGCCGCGGACAGCTCAGAGATCACGGCGTCGTTCTCGGCGCGAAGACCGGACTGACGTTCGCGCAGACTGGTGAGCCGGCGCTGGAGGATGTCGACCGAGCGGCGGGAGAAGCTCTCGACGAGATCGAGCCTCTCGACAGCCAGCGGCTCGGGCCCATCATCGACAGCGCGTCCGAGCTCGGACTCGATCCTCGTGATTCTCTCCTCGAGCAGCCGCCTCCGCTCCGAGAGTGTTCCTTGGACCGAGGCGGCCTCCTGCCAGTCAGAGCGGGCCATCTCGCGCGCGGCCGCTATCTCGATCCGTCTCGCCTCCAAATCCTCCCAAACGCGCAAGCGCTCGGCCTCTTCGCCCTCCAGGGCCTCGAGGCGTCGGTTCAGATCCTCGACCTGACGCTCTCTCTCCCGTGCACCTTCTTCCAGCGAAGAGCGCCGCTCTCTGAGCCGTCCGCGTTCCCCCTCGAGCGCATCCACCGACTTCTGAAGCCTCGACATCGCCTCGGTGCGGCCGGCGAGGCCGATCTCGGCCCCCTCCAGATCCTCCAGCGATGCACGTTCCAGGTCACGACTCTTCTCGAAGTCTCGCTTGGCGGCGGTGTGAATCGACGTCGCCCGCGACAACTCTGTCCTGGCCCGCTCGGCGTCGACCTGTGACGTCTCGAGGAGAGCCGGTCCAGCCCCGTCGGGATGGGCGATCTGGATCCCGTCGATGCAGACCAGGTCGCCTTCCGGTGTCACTGCCCGAAGGGCAGGGTGCCTGGCGACGAGGGTGAGGGCGGTGGCCCAGCCTTCGACCAGGAGCACGTCGCCGAGTAGATGACGGGCCAAACCCAGATCGGCCTCCGGTCCGAGCAGGTCGACCAGAGCCTCGACTCCGGAGACCTTGGCGACCTCCGACGCTGGAGGCGTGCCGCGGTTGACAGCGGAGACCATCGGGATGCCACCGGCCCCGCTCGCCTTGACCAGCTCGACCGCCCCTTTGAGCCCATCGATGCTGCGGAAGGCCACCGCATCTACCCAGCGCCCCAAGGCGGCATCGACCGCCCGTTCCAAGCCGGGCGGGATGTCGAGACGCGACACCAACGTCCCGACCGCCCCATCGGCGGATTCGACCTGGCGACGCGCCTCCAGGTCGAAGCGGCCCGAGAGCGCAGCCTCGACCGCCTCGACTCTCGCCTCGGCGGCGGCCAGGGCCAGCCTGGCCTCGGTCAGAGCGTGCTCGGCGCGGGCCCAACCCTCCTGATCGACCTCACGCCGGCCGCTTCGTTTCTGATAGGCCTGTTGCAGCGTTGAGACTTCTTCGTCGAGCCCGCGGATCTCGTCGTTGATCCTGGCGATCTCCCCGGCCTCATCCCGCAGCTGGGAGTCGAGGACATCGATGCGATGGGCGACGGCCTCGACTTCCCGGGCATCCCGCACTCCCGCCGCCTGCAGCACCGACAGCTCGCCGCGGGCTGCGGCCAGGGCGCCCTCGGGGGAAAGCGCATTCTGAGTGGCAATGGACCGTTCCTCGTCCTCGAGACGCCGGAACCTGGATTCCATGGCCTGGGCCGTCATTTCTGCCGCCGCCTCGGATTCGATGACACCGGTCAGCTCGTCGGTGATCTCGCCGAGCTCCTGCTTGAGATCGGATCTCCGCTCGATCCCGGCCTGCCGGCGACCGCTGACTGCGCGGCTGCGCTCCTTGGCCACGGCGCCGAGCCGGCGCAGACGCTCAACGGTTGTCTCCAGCCTCGCTGCAGCACCGGTGTCCCGATCCAGGTCCTGGCCGACTGTGCCGGCCCTGGCGGTGAGGTCTTCGACCGAAACGGCCAAGGCCCTAAGGGCGGTCTCACCCTGGACGATCTCATCGTTCAGTAGTCCGAGGCGGGACGTCCCCTCCGCCATTTCCGCTTCGTGGGCCTCGAGGGACATTCCCGCCAGATAGAGGGTCAGCTCACGCACTTCGGTCTTCAGTCCGTGATAACGCTCGGCGGCGCGCGCTTGACGGCGCAACGGCCTCAGCTGGCGCTCGATCTCACCAACCAGGTCCTGGAGACGGAGGACGTCTTCGTCCGTGCGTTCCAGGCGACGCTCGGCCTTCTCCTTGCGACGCCGATGTTTGAGGATGCCGGCCGCTTCTTCGATGACTGCGCGATGGTCTTCGGGAGACGCGTTGAGGACGTCGTCGACCTGGCCCTGGCTGATGATCACGTGCTGGTGCCGACCAACCCCCGAGTCGCTCAGGAGCTCCTGGATGTCGAGCAATCTGCATCCGACCCCGTTTATCTCGTAGTCCGACGACCCATCCCGGTAGAGACGGCGGGTCAGGGCCACCTCATCGAGATCGAGCGGCAGTATCCGGTCGGCGTTGTCGATGACAAGGGTGGCCTCCGCCCTGTTCAGCGAGGGACGGGTGGCAGTGCCCGCGAAGACGACGTCCTCCATCTTCCCGGTCCGGAGAGCACGGGTCGATTGAGAGCCCATCACCCAGGACACGGCGTCGACCAGGTTCGACTTCCCGGACCCGTTGGGCCCGACGACCACGGTCACTCCGGGGCGGAACTCGAGCCTGGTCCGGTCGGCGAAAGACTTGAAGCCGACGAGCTTCAGTGACTTCAAATACACAGATAGCACCTGGCGAATGACACGGCTGTGATTACCCGCAGCAGGCTAACACCGCCCGGTGGATCAGCCGCTCTTCATGGGATTGGGGTGGATGAAGAAATCACGCAGAGAGCGATCCGGAGCCACCACATCGGACTCGACTCCGTTGACAAGGGCGAGGGCTGGCCCGCTCCACAGCCATTCCACCATCCGATCGACGCCATCGGCCTCGCCCTGGGCAAAGACCTCGACCCGTCCATCCGCGAGGTTGCGAGCCCAGCCGACGAGGCCCAGGGAACGGGCGACCTGACGGCAGGCTTGGCGGTAGCCGACCTGCTGCACCTGACCCGAGATGTAGGCATGGATCGATTTCTCCGTCATGGGATGGGCTGGCAGATAGGACAGAAGTGGCTCGAGCGGGCCCTGATCACGATCCGCTCCACCGGCGTCCCACATTCGGGACAGGGAAGCCCGGTCCGTCCGTAAACACGGAGCCGGTCGAGATTCTCCCCGGCCCTTCCGTCGGGCAATAGATAGGCGAGATCATCGAGGCTCGTCCCGCCGTTCGCGATGGCGTCCCCCAGCACAACCTGAATGGCGGCGAGCAGGCGCTCGATGTCTGCCACCTCGAGCTCGCCGCCCGGGCGCATCGGATGGATCCCGGCCAGGTGAAGGGCCTCGTCGGCGTAGATGTTGCCCAGGCCCGACACTATGACCTGGTCGAGGAGCAGGGCCTTGACCGGGGCCGTCCTCCGCGCCAGCGCCTCGGCCAGGTCTTGGGCCGAAGGCGCGGTCTCCCAGGCGTCGGGTCCGACCCGTGACAGGCCTGACTCCGGGAACTCGTCCGGTGAGACCACTGCCACGAACCCAAAGGTCCGTGGGTCGATGAACCGCACCTCCACCCCGTCGTCCAGGATGGCCCGGAAATGGGTGTGTGGTGCCTCCTCATCGGAGGGATCTCCAACAACGAAGCGCCCGGACATCCCGAGATGTGCGACGAGTGTCTGCCCGTCGTCGAGGGGAGCGGCAATGAACTTCCCTTTCCGTCCAACCTCGAGGACGGTCCGACCTTCCAGGCGCTCGATGACCTCCCTGGGTCCGCCCGCGTTGTGCCGGGCGGTGCGGGGGTGGGTGGTGCTGACACGTTCGAGACGACGGCCTCTCATCGCTTCGTCCAGATGGCGACGG
>JALDXM010000205.1:0-4831 GCA_032155085.1 Actinomycetota bacterium
GACCAGTACGGGGTCCAGGCCGATGCGTTCTCCCGCTCGATCCGCCAGGGGACGCCGGTGCCCACACCCCCTGAGGATGCCGTCGCCAATCTCGAGGTCATGGAGCGGATCTTCGCAGACGCCGCCGGGCGATCCTGACCCTCATCCGCCCGCGGGGCGCCGACTACCTGCAGGGTCGGCGATGACCCCGGAGAGTGCCAGCTCGGCGGCGCCCATCAGCGGGGCATCCGGGCCCAGACCGCTGGCAGCGATCTCGGCGACGTCGCCCGGCGCATCCAGCGCGGCGAGCCGAGCCCCTTCATAGACCGCTTTCTCGAGGAACGGGAAGAGCGGGTGGTAGAGACCGCCCAGGACTACCAGCTGTGGGTTGAAGACATTGATCAAGTTGCCGATGCCGAGTCCCAGCCACCGCCCAACCTCGGCGATGGCGGCGAGAGTCGTCTCGTCTCCGGTCTCAGCCCGGGTCAGAACGGTTTCCAGTACTCCGACACCGTCGACGGTGGGCGGGATTCCCGCATGACGGGCGAGCGCCTCTTCTCCGGCCTCCGTCTCCCAGCATCCTTTCGCCCCGCACCGGCAGTCATGGCCATTCGGGTTGACCAGGGTGTGCCCTGCCTCACCTGCATACCCAGAGGCGCCCAGCATCGGCTTGCCATCGTGGATCATCCCGGCCCCGATCCCGGCCTCCCCGGAGAGATAGATGAGATCTGGCACCCCGGTGCCGACCCCTCTGCGGTGCTCGGCGAGGGCACCGAGGTCGGCCTCGTTGGCTACCAGGACTTGCCGATCGAGGCCCAACATCGAGGAGAGCTTCTCGCCGACCGCGACATTGCGCCATCCCAGGTTTGGGGCCTGGTGGACGAATCCGTCGGAGCGCCGTGTCACACCGGCGACACCTGCTCCAACGCCCACGAGTGAGCCACCAGTCGGCAGTGCTTCGAGCATCGGGCGAGCCATGCGGCTGACGTGTCTGATGGTGGCGTCCGCAGAAACCCTGGCTCTCGGCCGCGGCTCCCGTATCTGACCGAAAACATGGCCCCCGAGGCCGACCGCGGCCACCGCAACGGAGTCGACCGAAAACTCTGTGGCGAGGACGATGGCTCCCTCAGGCCGGGGCCGAACCATCGGTGAGGGACGACCTGGTCCGGAGCTTGCCTGAGCTGGGCCTTCCTCGACGAGGCCGAGGGTCGACAGCTCCCCAATGAGATCGCCGATGGTCGATCGGTTGAGGCCCATCGTGGCCGTTAGGTCGGAGCGCGAAGTCGGTCCGAGCAGGTGGAGACGTTCGAGAAGGGCGGCCAGGTTGTGCCGGCGTAGCTCGTCGGCGGCGACCCCCCGGGGCTGGTGGTGGGCATCCCGCCCCGCCGTGATCTGGGTGCGGTTCAAGTCGGTTTCCCGGATCGCGAATAAGCAGGAGAACCCTATCGGCGGATTTGTTGCGGGGTCAAACATATGGGGGTTATGCTCGCCGGGTTCGGCGTGGGGCCGTCCCCACACATGCCGGATCACACGGTGAATTGTCGTTCCCCGGGGGACGGCAACCGGAGGAGGAAGGAAACAAGATGAAAAGACGCCTATGGGCGTTGGTAGCCGTCATCGCCCTTCTCATCGCTGCCTGTGGCGGCGATGAAGGCACGACGGAGACCACCAGCGCCGATGGAGCCACCACGACGGCAGCAGCCGAGGAGGAACCCACCACCACGGCAGCCGAAGGTGGGGCATCCACGACTGCAGCTGGCGCTGGCGGCGACTGTGTCGTCGGCATGTCGTGGAACAACTACAACGAAGAGAGATGGGCCAAGCACGATGAGCCTGCAATCCAGGCAGCTCTGGAAGCCGGCGGTTGCTCGTACATCTCGTCGGATGCAGGGTCGTCGGAGGAGCAGCAGATCACTGACGTGGAGAACCTGATCTCTCAGGGAGCCAATGTCGTGATCATTCTGGCTCAGAACACCCAGGCAATCCTGCCGGCGGTCGAGAGCGCGACAAGCCAGGGCATCCCGGTTATCGCCTACGACCGTCTCATCGAGGATGCGAACACCTTCTACGTCAGCTTCGACAACGTTCTCGTTGGACAGCTGATGGCTGAGGTGGTCTTCGGGCTGGTGCCGACCGGCAATTACTTCATCATCAAGGGCAACGGGGCAGACGCCAACTCTGACTTCCTTCGTGAAGGGATCGGGTCGGTGATCGATGCCGCGGCCGAGGCCGGTGACATCACCATCCTCGAAGAGGACTACACCGACAACTGGGACCCGGCGTTGGCCCAGACCACCACGGAACAGTGGTTGAGCGCGCACAACAACGACGTGCAAGCGATCGTCTCTGAGAACGATGGCATGGCAACCGGTGCGGCCGCCGCTCTCGATGGCCAGGGTCTGCTGGGCACCGTCGTGTTGTCCGGTCAGGACGCCGATGTTGCTGCCCTAAACCGGGTCGCATTGGGCACCCAGGCTGTTTCGGTGTGGAAGGACGCTCGTGCGCTGGGCACGGCGGCTGGGGAGGCCGCGGTGCAACTGGGCGGTGGTGCGACGCTGGCCGACGTTGAGGGAACCAGTGTGTTCACTTTCACGAACAAGGAGACCCAGGCAGTTACTGACCTGACCAGCATCCTGCTCACCCCGGTCCCGATCACGCAGGACAACCTGAGTGAGGTGGTCGACGCAGAGTGGATCACGCTCGACGAGCTCTGCGCCGGTGGTGCTACGGCTGCACCCTGCGGTGGCTGAGCCGAACGGCTGAAGCGAATCGGAATAGGTACTTGCGCCCCCGTTCCCGGGGGCGCAAGTACATGCTCGCTCTCTAAGGTGGTGGGATGAGCGCGGTGGAGGCACCCCCAGCACAGATTGAAGTTCAGGAACAGGGATCGCGCCGTCTCGGTGGATTCCTGCGCGACAACGAGATCGATACCCGCATGGTGGGGATGATCGGCGTCCTCTTGGGGATCTGGGTGGTCTTCCATTTCATCTCCGGAGGCACCTTCATCACCCCCCGCAACTTGTGGAACCTCTCGGTTCAGACCTCGACGATTGCGATCATGGCCACCGGGATGGTGCTGGTGATCGTCTCCCGCAACATCGACCTCTCGGTGGGCTCGATGGTGGGCACTGTCGGCATGGTCATGGCCGTGATGCAGGTCGAGTGGTTGCCACCGATCATGGGTCTGGGCAACTCGTGGATCTGGCTGATCACCCTGGTCGTCGGCGTGATACTGGGTGCGGCCATCGGCGCCTTCCAGGGATCGATCGTCGCCTATGTCGGCGTCCCCTCTTTCATCGTCACACTTGGTGGGCTCCTGGTGTGGCGAGGGTTCGCCTGGCTCACCGCAAGTGGGCGGACCATCGCCCCGATGGATGAAACCTTCCAGTTGATCGGTGGCGGCGCTCAGGGCTCGCTTGGGGAGACGGGGAGCTGGATCGTCGGTGGGCTTGCCTGCGTCGGGATCATCGCCCTTCTCATCATGGGCAGGCGTCGTCGTCGGAAGTTCGGTTTTCTCCTGCGCCCCGTATGGCTCGACGTCGTTCTCGGCGTGCTGGGTTGCGCCGTCGTGCTGGGTGCGGTTTGGGTGATGAACAGCTACTACCTCCCAGAGAACCTGGCTGCGCAATACGCCGAGGAGAACAACATCCCGATTCCCGAGGGGGGTCTGCAGATCCCCCTAGGTATCCCGTATCCGGTGCTGATCCTGGGTGGCGTGGCCCTGGCCATGAGCTTCGCCGCCAACCGACTCCGCTTCGGCCGCTATGTCTTCTCGATCGGGGGCAACCCGGAAGCCGCCAATCTCGCCGGTATCAAGACCAAACGGACCATCGTCAAGGTGTTCATGACGATGGGGATCCTGGTGGCTATCTCGGCGGCCGTGTCCATCGCCCGTCTCAATGCCGCGGTCAGCGGTCTTGGCACCCTCAACGAGCTCTACGTGATCGCGGCTGCGGTGGTCGGCGGCACCTCGTTGTCGGGAGGGATCGGGACCATTCCCGGCGCCATTCTGGGCGCGCTAGTGATGCAGTCCCTCCAGTCGGGCATGGTCCTCGTCGGCCTCGATGCACCCATTCAGGACGTTGTCCTTGGAGTCGTGCTCGTGGTGGCGGTGGCGATCGACACCATCTATCGAAGGAGGGCTGCTCGATGACCGTGGCCCCCAGGGACAATGGCGCGCCCCTCGTCGAGATGCGGGACATGAGTGTCTCCTTCGGTGGAGTTCATGCGGTCCGCGACGTCAGCATCGATCTGCGCCCCGGCGAGATCCTCGGCCTCCTCGGGGGAAACGGCGCGGGCAAATCGACCCTTATCAAGACTCTTTCCGGCGCGCAACGGGCCGATTCGGGCGAGATCTACATAAATGGCGAGCTGGCGACCATCACCAGCCCCCGTGACGCCAAGGAATACGGGATCGAGACCATCTATCAGACCCTGGCACTGGCCGACAACCAGGACGCTCCCAGCAACATGTTCATCGGGCGCGAGCTGCTCACCCGTTGGGGCACTCTCGACGACTCGGCCATGGAGGACGCCACCCGCAAGATCATGGGGAGGCTCAACCCCAAGTTCCAGAAGTTCAAGGAGCCGGTGTCGTCCCTGTCCGGTGGCCAGAGACAATCGGTGGCCATCGCCCGGGCAGTCCACTTCAACGCCCGAATCTTGATCATGGACGAGCCGACTGCCGCTCTGGGCCCGGCCGAGACCGCGCAGGTCCGTCCGCGGTCGTTCCCGACTTCGAACTCGACTTTTTCGTCAACGAAGACTTCGGCGAATGGCCGGTTCTCCAGACTTTTGCAGTGGAAGAAGAACTCGTTGCCGGACACGTTGACCTTCGTCGCACCCGGGCCAT
>JALDXM010000206.1:0-4824 GCA_032155085.1 Actinomycetota bacterium
GGCACGTCCTGATATGAGTTGAACTGCATCGAATACGTGGCACGCCCTTGCGTCTTGGACCGAAGGTCAGTGGCGTAGCCGAACATCTCCGACATCGGCACTTGGGCCTTGATCACCTGGCTGTTGCCACGCTGTGTCATCCCCACGACCTTGCCCCTTCTGGAGTTGAGGTCGCCGATGACGTCACCCATGTAGTCCTCGGGCGTGGTGACCTCGATGTCCATGACGGGCTCGAGGAGCTTGATCCCGGCTTTGCGAGCCGCTTCCTGGAGCACCATCGAACCGGCGATCTTGAAGGCCATCTCCGACGAGTCGACGTCGTGAGAGGACCCGTCGATGAGGATGGCCCGAACGTCCACGAGCGGGTAGCCGGCGATGATCCCCTGGTCGAGGGCTTCCTCGATACCAGCGTCGACCGACGGGATGTACTCACGGGGAACTGCGCCGCCCTTGATCTGGTCGATGAACTCGTAACCGCCCCCGGGCCCGGTGGGCTCGAGGTTGATCACGACATCGGCGTACTGGCCCTTGCCACCCGTCTGCTTGACATGCTTGTACTGGACCTTCTCGATGCCCTTCCGGATGGTCTCTCGATAGGCGACCTGAGGCTTGCCCACCGTCGCATCGACCTTGAACTCACGGAGGAGACGATCGACGAGGATCTCCAGGTGGAGCTCGCCCATGCCACTGATGATGGTTTGGCCCGTCTCCTCGTCGCCACGTACGAGGAAGGTCGGATCCTCCTCCGAGAGACGGTGGAGCGAGCTGGAGAGTTTCTCTTCGTCGGTCTTGGTCTTTGGCTCGATCGCAACCGAGATCACCGGAGCCGGGAACTCCATCGACTCGAGCTGAATCGGCGCGTTCAGAGCGGACAGCGTGTCACCCGTCGTGGTGGACTTGAACCCGATCCCGGCCACGATGTCACCGGCGAAGATGTCGTCGACATCTTCGCGATGGTTGGCGTGCATTCGCAGGATGCGGCCGATCCTCTCCTTTTGCCCCGTCGTGGTGTTGAGGACGGTGTCCCCCTTGGACAGGTGCCCGGAGTAGACCCTGAAATAGGTCAGCTTCCCGACGTGTGGGTCGCTCATTATCTTGAAGGCCAGGGCGGTGAACGGATCGCCGTCGTGGTTCTGCCGTTCCATTACGACTTCCTCGTCACCTGGTTTGAAGCCCTTGGTCACGGGAAGGTCGGCCGGGCTGGGCAGGTATGTGACGATCGCATCGAGCAAGAGTTGGACACCCTTGTTCTTGAACGCAGAGCCGCAGAAGACTGGGGTGAAGTCGTTGTTCAGAGTCCCGGCGCGAACACCCTCATGGATCTCTTTGGAGGTGAGGTCACCGTTCTCCAGGTAAGCCTCGAGAAGCTCCTCGGACGTCTCGGCGACCGCTTCGAGGAGACGCTCCCTGTAGGACTGTGCCTGGTCGGCGAGCTCATCGGGGATCTCGACGGTCTCCCATGCCTTGCCGTCGTCGCCTTTCCAGATGTGGGCGCGCATCTCGACGAGATCGACGACACCACGAAAGTCGGACTCCGTACCGATGGGAAGCTGCATGACGAGCGGCTTGGCGCCGAGACGCTCCACGATCGAATCGACATCGAAGTAGAAGTCGGCGCCGGTTCGATCGAGCTTGTTTATGAAACAGATGCGAGGCACGCCATAGCGATCGGCCTGGCGCCAGACCGTCTCGGACTGTGGCTCGACACCAGCGACACCGTCGAACACGGCGACGGCGCCATCGAGGATGCGAAGAGACCGCTCGACCTCGACTGTGAAGTCGACGTGACCGGGCGTGTCGATGATGTTGATCAGGTGGTCGTGCCAGAGGCAGGTGGTGGCAGCGGAGGTGATTGTGATCCCACGCTCCTGCTCCTGCTCCATCCAGTCCATCGTGGCGGCGCCTTCGTGGACCTCACCGATCTTGTAGTTGCGGCCGGTGTAATAGAGGATGCGCTCGGTCAAGGTGGTTTTGCCCGCGTCGATGTGAGCCATGATCCCGATGTTCCGGGTACGGCTGAGGGGCACCTCGCGAAGGTGATGCAGCGCGTTGTCGTTGCTCATTTCTCTTCTATTACTCCAGCTCGTTATTCAGTTCAGAACGCGGCTCTCGTGGAGCCGCCCTCATCGTCCCGACGGTTCGGACCCGAGCTTTTAGGGCCGCCTTGCGGAACGCTTTTTCTCGTAAATCTTCACTTGTGGAGTTTCCGAAGGAAACTCCGATGCCTCGTCGCGACCTTCAGGCCGCTTTACGAGGCACTACCACCGGTAGTGAGCGAAGGCCTTGTTGGACTCCGCCATCTTGTGGACATCTTCTTTGCGCTTCACGGCAGCCCCCGTGTTGTTGGAGGCGTCGAGGATCTCGTTTGCCAGACGAAGCGACATCGTCGGTTCACGTCGCTGCCGGGCATAGTTGACCAGCCAACGGATCGCCAGCGAGCTCTGACGTCGTATCGGAACCTCGACAGGAACCTGGTACGAGCTTCCGCCGACACGTCGTGAGCGAACCTCGACCGAGGGCTTGATGTTGTCGACGGCCCTCTTCAGGACCACGGTGGGATCCTGGCTCGTGCGCTGCTCGATCGTTTCGAGTGCGTCGTAGACGATCGAACGGGCGAGGTCCTTCTTGCCCTTCAGCAGGATCTTGTTGATCACCTGGCTTACCAGGACGCTGCGGAATACCGGATCTGGTTCGACTGAGCGCTTCTGGGCGGGAGCGCGACGCATCAGGAGCCCTTCTTCGATCCGTATCGGGAACGAGCCTGCTTGCGGTCACTCACACCGGAGGCGTCGAGAGCGCCACGAATCACCTTGTAGCGGACACCAGGGAGGTCACGGACGCGTCCTCCACGCACGAGCACCATGCTGTGCTCCTGGAGGTTGTGTCCCTCACCTGGAATGTATGCGGTGACCTCTACTCCTGAGGAGAGACGAACACGACACACCTTCCGAAGGGCCGAGTTCGGCTTCTTCGGTGTGACCGTGTAAACGCGGGTACAAACACCGCGCCGCTGCGGTGCGCCGGCAAGACCTGCGGTCTTGACCTTCTTCTTCTTTGGCTTCCTGCCCTCGCGGACAAGTTGCTCGATCGTCGGCATGTTTCTCCTAAACGCCAGGAAACGGCACGGGCACACCCCAAACGCCGTTCCTGATGTGAAACCTTGCGTACCGGGCACTGGACGTGCCCGGCCCATCCGGTCGCGCTCAATGGGCGAGCGGCCCCGGACGAAGGACCGATTCTATGTGTCTTCTCCGACTAGGGCCAAATTGATTTTGCCTAGGGGACGGTCGTGGTGGGCTCGGCCTCGGTCGTTGTCGTGGCCTCCGTGGTCGTCGTCGTGGCCTCGGTGGTAGTCGTCGTGGGCTGGGTCGTTGTCGTCGTCGATGTCGTGGTAGACGACGTGGTCGTCGGTGGTCGGGTCGTCGTGGTGGTGGTGCTGGTCGAGGAGGCACCGGGCGGGCGGGTTGTCGAGGTCGTTGGGCCCGGCCGGGTGGTAGTGGTGGAAGAGCCCGGCCTGGTGGTGGTTGTCGGCTGGGGGCCGATGGGAGCAGTCGACGGTGGGGTGGTCGTCGTCGGGGCGCCTGGGGTTGCCGTACCGCGGCGAGGCGGACGGCCGATCCTCCGGTCCGGGCCTACCCCCAGGACAGTCGTCGTGGTCTCACCCACCATGCTCGTCGACGTCACGGCTGTCGTCGTTGGCAGGGGATTACCCGGGCCAACCGTGGTCGCAGCCGCCAGGACCACAGCCTCGTCACGGGGCTCGCACGACCGTTCCGGGAGCAGCTCTTCGTCCTCGAGATCAGTGATGGCCTGAGCGTCGACGTAGACGACGTCCCCGGGACCCCGCTCATCACGCAAGGCGAAGTAGACGCCGTCATCGGTACGCCCCACCACCTGCACCGTCTCGCCTTTGAAAACCTCGCCGATTTCGATCTCTCCGGGGCAGCCGACAACGGGGCCCCCTTGAATGACCATGCCCGGGGTCTCGAATCCGACGAGGCCCCCGATCCAGGGCACCGCGACGGCCACGCCGACCCCGAATAGGACGACAGCAAGCGCCATCACGATCCTGCTCACGGTGACGATGTCGATACGAAGGTGCCGCTCGGCATGACCAGGTGCGCCCCCTTTGAGGAGGCTTGCCACCTCCTGGGCGAGCTCATCCGGGGAAAGGCGCCTCGCACCCTTCCCGGGCGGACCTGGGTTGACACTCATCGACGGGGACCTCGTTTGACCGCGCAGCCACCAGTCCCCGCCGCATGGAAAAGCTATCCCGTAGCAAGGTCCTGTCAACGTGAAAGAGCCGCCCCGAAGGGCGGCTCTTTCGTCGTTTCGCCCCGAAGGGGGAGGAAACTGCGCCTACTCCTCTTCGTCCTCGCCACCGCCGAGGGTGCCGCCCAGGGAGGCGAGCCATTCGGCGGGGTCCTCCGGGAGGCCCTCCTCTTCGCCCGGGGCCAGGAGCCCGCCCTCGAGATAGCCGAGGGAGGCCACTGTCGTGGCGCCGGGGAGCGCAGGCTGGAGCACCTGGTATTGCTGGGCCCCGGTGCCGGCCGGGATCAGCTTCCCGATGATCACGTTCTCCTTGAGGCCCCGCATGAAATCGGAGCGACCCTGGATGGCGGCATCCGTGAGCACTCGAGTCGTCTCCTGGAACGAAGCCGCCGACAGCCACGAGTCCGTGGCCAGAGAGGCCTTGGTGATCCCCATGAGCTCCGGTCGTCCCTCCGCGGGGCGCTTGCCCTCGGTCACCAGCTCCTTGTTGGCATCACGGAAATGCTGGTCGTCGATCAGAGCCGCCGGGAGGAAATCGGAGTCGCTTGCGGC
>JALDXM010000207.1:0-4812 GCA_032155085.1 Actinomycetota bacterium
TCGAGCTCGTGGGCTCATGTCTCCTCCGTTGTGATCGCTTGCAGGCATCGCGAACATACCTGGCCCTCCTGACAAGGAGATGGCCAGAGGGTGTCCCGGGGCGGATACCAGGAAACTGGCCGGCGTAAACTTGCGTCATGCCACGTGCCATATGGAAGGGCGCCATCAACTTCGGGCTGGTCACCATCCCGGTCGGCCTCTACACCGCCACCGACAACAAGACGCCCAAGTTCAAGCAGCTTCGAAAGACCGACCATTCCCCCATCCGCTACAAGCGGGTAGCCGAGGCGGACGGCAAAGAGGTGGAGTGGGACGACATCGTCAAGGGTTACGAGTTCGAGAAAGACCGATATGTGGTCTTCACCGACGAGGAGCTCGACTCGGCTCATCAAGACGGCAACAAGCTGGTCGACGTGGTCCAGTTCGTCGATGAGTCCGAGATCGACCCCATGTACTACAAGTCCGCCTATTACCTGGCGCCGGAGAAGACTGGGATAAAGGCGTACAAGATCCTGACGGAAGCCCTGAAGGACAAGGGCCGCGTTGCCATCGCCAAGGTCTCGATTCGTGAAAAGCAACAGCTCGCAACCCTGAGGGCCAAAGACGGCATCATCGTCATGGAGACCATGTTCTGGCCCGACGAGCTGAGAGATGCAGAGTTCGAAGAGCTCGATGCTGACGTGGAGATCCGCAAGGAAGAGGTGGCGATGGCCGCCTCGTTGATCGACAACCTGACCCGTCCCTTCGAAGCCGAGGAATACGTCGACCCGACACGGGAGGCGATCGAGACCCTGGCCGAGAAGAAGGTCGCCGGTGAGGAGATCGTTGCCACCGCGTCGCCCGAGCCGACCAAAGTGGTCGATCTGCTGGAGGCGCTCAAGGCGTCGGTGGAGGCCACCAAGTCCAAGGAGACCAAGGCCGCCAAGGCCGGCTGAGGCTAGGTCAGCCGGGCCCTTCCTCGGCCCAGGTCACCGTCTCGGACAGGACGGATTCCACACCTTTGTAGACCGGTGCCCGCAGATGCCAGTCGTGCGTCCACTCCTTGTATTCGACGGCGACCACGATGGCTGGCTCCACCCACACCGGCTTGACCGGCTTTGGCAGCACGACCTGGTTGTGGAATGGTGACGTGGGCCGCTCGAGCTGACGGAGATAAGTGGCGAACGCGTCAAGCGTGGCATCGTCGAACCCCGAGCCCACCGCCGCGATCCAGCGCAGGCCCAGGTCGTCGTGAAGACCGACCAGGACCGAGCCGAAGGTGGAGGATCGCCCCCCCTCGCCGGGCAGGTAGCCACCCACCACGGCCCGCAGCTGGCGCTTGACCGGCACCTTCTTCCAATCGGGTGACCGTTTCCCCGGCTGGTACGACGATCCGAGCCGCTTGCCGACGATTCCCTCCAGACCACGCTCCTTGGCCACTTCGAAGACAGCGGTCCCGTGCTCCGGGGTGGGCTCCGGGACCACGATCGGCGACGGGAGGTCGAGCTCCCGCAGCATCGACACCCTCTCCTCATAGGGCCGAGCCGTCAGGCTCTGCCCACGGAACAGGAGGTCGAACACAACCAGGTTGACCCCGACGTCCGCCTTGGTCCCCCGGCCCCCGAAGCCGGTTCGTTGCTGTAGATAGGAGAAGGAGGGGAGGCCCTCCTCATCGAAGGCGACCACTTCACCGTCGACGGCGACCCCGTCGGGTATGGGCAGGCCCGCCAGCTCGGGGAACGGGCCAAGCAGGTCCAGCCCCCGCCGGGATCTGGCCCGAATCTTTCCTCCTTCGGCGGCAAGGACCACCCGGTAGCCATCCCACTTGACCTCAAACCACCAACCCGGGTCGTCGAAGGGCTTGTCGACCCGCGTTGCCATCATTGGCTCGAAGTCCGGGATCTTCAACCCGACGTGAGCTCCTCGCGGACGACACGGCTCACCATGGCGCCGTCTAGATCCCTGCCGTGCTGCTTCATGAGGTGACCGGTCACTTGCCCGGCAGCTTTCTCATCAGAGGCGCCCAGCTCCTCGATCGCCTCCCGGACCAGTTTCCGGGTGCTCTCCTCGTCGAGTTTCGTGGGCAGCCATCGTGACAGGTACTCCACCTCGAAGCCGAGCTTCTCCGCCATCGCCTGTCCGCGCTCACCGACCTCGAGATACTCCTCGCGGGTCTTGCTCATCTTCTTGACGTACGACCCGATCACCTGCTGGTACAGGTTGTCGTCGAGCTCGCCGGTGAAACCAGGCTGGCTTCGGGCTACGGCGATCTCGGTCTCGATCTGCCGGATGACATCCCTCCTCGGGGCATCCTTGGCCCTCATCGCGTCTCTCAGCTCGGCGGCGAGCTCTTCTCTGATGCTCATGATTGGATGGTGCCCAGGGCGGTGCGTACAGCCGCCGGGTCATCTGTAATGATGCCCGAGACCCCGATGCCGGCCAACTCCATAACCCGGTCTGGCTCGTCGACCACCCACGGGCAGACCCCGAGCCCTGATTCAACGGCCATGACCATGTCCAGCACCGGCAGGAACGACGAGGGGAGAAGCGTGCCGTGGCCGTGCTGGAGACACTCTTCGATGCCCAGCCCGACATGACCACCGGCGTCGACCAAGACACCAGTGGCGACGTCGGGGAACGAGCGGCGGACTGCGGCCAATGTTTCCCAATTGAAGGAGGTCACGATGTCGCCGGGCCGAGCCCGTTCGGCGGCCTCCAGGGCGAGACGGTGATCCGGTTCGAACCCCGGTTCGTGTGGCATGTTCTTGATCTCGAACTGGAATGACAGCCCAGGAACGGAGGCGAGGGCCTCGTCGAGAAGGGCGGGCCGATGGCCATCGCCCAGCTCGGCCTCACCCAGCACCTGCCACGGATGATCCGATACCACCAGGCCTGCGAGCACGGGGTCATGGGAGAGGATCAGCTTCCCATCGCCGCTGCGACGGACGTCGACCTCGACTGCGTCTGCGACCTGTGCAGCTGCCAGGAACCCGGCGAGAGTGTTATCCGGAAACCGGGTCGGCCAGCCCCGATGCCCCACCACCGCTATCGACAATCGCCACCTCGAATCCCTAAGAAAACCGTTTACAGCCGGCGACACGGACGTTATCGTTCACGCCGGAAAACCACCGTTCCCGGGAATTTTCATCCTGACGGAACGCTTGTGAAAGAAATCACAAAGCTAGGAACATCTTGCTCACCACAACAACCATCACCACAGACTGGCGGGACCTGGCCTCGTGCCGGGACTCGGAGCCCAATCTGTTCTTCCCGATCGGGACCACAGGCCCGGCGATAGATCAGATCGATGCCGCCGTCGCCATCTGCATGACCTGCCCGGTACAGGAGAGTTGTCTCCAGTACGCACTCGAGACCAACCAGGAGTCTGGCGTCTGGGGCGGTTACGCCGAGGACGACCGCCGGAGACTTCGCAAGCGCTGGCTCGCCGAGCGGCGGCGCAGGGCGGTCTAGACCGCAGGGGCGAAGCCCACGTAGGGCTCGCCGCTGGCAGCTTCGATCTCGACGAAGGCCAGAGACGCCGTGGGCACACCCACTGTCCGGCCCTTGGTGTCGGTGAACCAGGCCATGCCTCCATCGACCAACGCCTTCTCTACGACACTCCGGAAGGCATCGGCGTCGTCGATCTCGATCTCTATGACCTTGCTGGTGTCGGCGATTCCAATGCGAACTTTCATACGCGGCACTGTAACCCCCTTCCCCTCCGGTTGAATTTGTCGTAATCCAGGTCACATGGGGTCGGGAAGACGCATCCTGGCTGCCACGACACTGTTCTGGATAGGGTCGGTGGCCGTGGCTCAGCCGGCAGGCAGCCCTTCGTTTGTCCCGGTCTCGATGTCACAGCCGGGTTCTGGAGACACCTCAGTCGTGGTCGAGCCTGGCGATCATCTCTGGAAGATCAGCGAGGAGCACTTGGCCGGATTGCTCGGGCGCCCTCCCGAGGACGCAGAGGTCGACCCCTACTGGCGATCCGTGATAGATACCAACCGGGATCAGCTGCTGTCGGGGAACCCCGATCTCATCTACCCCGGCGAAACGGTGACGCTGCCACCCACCGGATAGCTGTTCTACCGATCGGCGATGAGGCGGGCGACGATGCCCTCGTGTGTCCCGAGATAGAGCTCATTGGTCGAGTCGATCCCGAAGGTGTTGACCTGACCCAGCTGGCCAAGCTGCTCCGACCAGTCCTGTTCCTCGGTGACTGCCCCCCCAACGAACTTGAAGGATCGGATCCACTGCGAGCACCAGTCGCTGTAGAAGTAGGTGCCGGTCAGCTCGGGGATGGCCGACCCCCGATAGACGTAGCCACCCGTCACGGAGCATCCCTCCTCATGGGTGTAGGTGATCGCCGGGGACGTGTAGTTGGCCAGGTCACAGTCCTGGACGTGGAAGCATCGGGTGCCCTCCACGTCGGACCATCCCAGGTTGTAACCGCCCTCGGCGATGGGCAAGACGTTGACCTCTTCCTGATCGGCATGACCGACGTCGGCGATGTAGATGAGCCCGTCCACCGGATCGATTGAGAAGCGCCAGGGATTGCGCAGACCGTAGGCCCACACTTCAGGGGCCCCTCCACCACCCACGAAGGGGTTGTCGGGGGGGATTCCGTACGGCTCCGCACTGTCGACATCGATCCGGGATATCGCCCCGAACATGGTGTTGGGGTCCTGGCCCTGGTCCCGGGAGTCGGCGCCATCCCCCATCGCGATGTACAGGTAGCCGTCGGGCCCGAACGCGAGTTGCCCGGCATAGTGGCGGATGTCAGTGGCGTCGGGGGGCTGCTCCAACTCGATCAACACCCTCTCGGTGTCGGGC
>JALDXM010000208.1:0-4781 GCA_032155085.1 Actinomycetota bacterium
GCCTCTTGATCCTGGTTCTCGAGGGCGTGTTCGGCACGCAATGACTCGACGTCCCGATAGATGCTGGCCACGGCCTGGATGACACCGTCCTTCCGATAGCCGATCACCACGTCCCGGGCCGCGGGATCTCCGACGATGATCTCCTCGTCCCACTCCTTGGCGTGGCCGACGACATTGATCGGCACGTCGTAGTGCTGGCTCCAGAAGAAGGGCGGGTCGGTGAATGGGCGATCTTGACCGAGGATGTTCCGGGCTGCCGTCTGCCCCTGGCGCTCTGCCAGGACCCAGTGCTCGATACGGACCCGGCCCGCGTTCTGGTCCGGGTAGGAGGCGATGTCGCCAGCCGCCCAGACATGTGGGTCGCTGGTGCGGAGTCGGTCGTCGACCACGATGCCGTTGTCGACTTCCAGACCCGCGTCCTCGGCGAGCCCTGTTCGTGGCCTCACCCCGACGCCGATGACCACCAGGTCGGCCGGGAGTCGGCTCCCATCGTCCAACTTCACCTCGTCTGACCCGATCGAGGCAACCGTCCGTCCCAAACGGAACTCCACGTCGTGCTCTTCGTGAAGTGATTGGACGAACTTGCCCATCTGTTCTCCAACAATCGGGGCGAGGACGACATCCTCCGGGGCGCCGACTGTCGCCCCGACGCCCCTCTGGCGGAGTGACGCCGCCACCTCGAGACCGATGAACCCTGCCCCGATCACAACGGCCTGCGTGACTTTGTCCAGGGCCGCAATGATCGCCTTGCTGTCCTCGAGGGTCCGTACGTAGTGGATATGTGATTGGTCGGATCCGGTGACGGGAAGTCTTTGTGGCTCGGCGCCGGTGGCGATGAGCAAAGCCCCGTATTCGATCACCCGATCGTCATCGAGAGTGACCGCCTGCTCGCCGATGTCGATCTGGGTGACTGCGGTCCCGTTGATCACGTCGATGTCGTGGTCTTCATAGAACTGGGGGCTGCGAAGTGGCATCCAGTCCTCGGGGGCGGTGCCTGCCAGGTAGTCCTTCGAGACGTTGGGGCGGTCGATCGGTGGTTCGACGCCGATCATCGTGACCGGGCCGGTGTAGCCCTCACGGCGCAACATCTCGGCGGCGGCGGCCCCGGCCGCCCCGGAGCCGACGATCACCACCGAATCCGGAGACACCGGCGGTGTCCGCTGGGGCGGAGACGTCTCGACCGGACCTTCGACGAAGACCTTCCCGTCCCGCTCTTCGGCGCGATAGACCTTGAGTGGGTTCAGGGCCGGCCCGCCCACCGCCTCGCCGGTTGATAGGTCGAAACGGGCGTGGTGCCATGGGCACCGAACTTGTCCGTCGACGCAGAGACCGTCACCCAGAGGGCCGTGGTAGTGGGTGCAGCTGCCGGCCACGGCGCAGAGACCGGCCGCGGTTCGCACCACTATCACCTGGTTCCCGTCCACCTGGCCCTTTACCGGGATATCGAGCTCGAGGTCGTTGGCGGGGATGCCTTCTTCGGCCAGATCCGGCCCGTTCACCTTCGTCTCGGCCATCGAGGTCCTTTCTCATCGGTCTCTTTCAACCATAGCGATGACTTTTAGAAGGACGACCGGCTCAACTTCCCGCGCGATAGAGGAGACCCTGCTCCCCGGCCGCCGTGAGAGTAAGGGTCTGATCCTCGACAGCCACCCTGAATCCGTCTCCGAGCACGGTGACCACACGACTGTCCTGCTCGGAGAGATCGGCGGTGCATTCTCCCTCCGCCGCCATCTCGGGCATCGTCACTTCGGCACCAATGATGGCGTATGTGCCGTGGAGGCTACGGCAGCCGGTGGAGCCCAGCATCGAGCCGTCGGTGTACAGCTCCAGGGTGGCTCGATCGCCGGCTGCACTCGAGACAGTGTCGCCATCGATCAGACCCTCCAGCACCCATACCGTCCCGGTGAGGTCGGCGATCAGAACCGGGGGCAGAGCGATGAACCTCAGTTCGACATCGTCGCCGGTAAGGGTCAAGCGGTCCTGGGTGCCGGCGAAGCTGTCCAGGCGCGGGAGGGCGTCCAGGTACCGGGTTTCGGATTCCATCACCTCTTCCGGGCTACAGGCCATCGCGGTGGAGAAGATCTCGGAGAACGTGATCTCACTCTCATCCATCGCGACCCCCGCTCCATAGCCGTTGCAGGCAGCGGTGCCGTTCGCACTGTTTTCGGTGATGTTCAGAGTTATGGGATGGCCCGCGACCAGGATCAGCTCGGAACCGTCGATCGTTCCCGCCTCGAGCTCCCAGGGTCCGGCGGTTGGGTCACCTCCGCCCGCCCCATCGGGGGCGGCACACGCGGCAACGAGGATGACCACAAGCGTGACCGCGGCGAGACGCCTCACCGAATCGGGGTCAGGATGTGGTCGAGGTGGCCGCCGACTCGTCGACGACGAAGAGGAGGTCGACCGCCTCGCCGGTCAGGTTCAGCTGGTTGCCTTCGATCGTGAATATCTCCACCTGCGCCAGAGCGGCAGTGAATGCAGTCTCGGACTCCATCACGCCCTCATCGACGCAGGCCATCATCGTCTGGCCGATGTCGGTGAACGTCAGCTCGTCCCCGGACAGCGTGTAGCCGGCGAACCACTGGTTGCAGGCAGACTTCCCGCCGGCGGTGCCCTCAGGCTCGTCGAAGATCAAGGTGATGGGATAGCCCTCGATGATGGGAATGTCCTCGCCATCGAGCGTCCCGGCTTCAAGCACCCACGACTCGGTTGTGGGGTCGGAGGCGGCCTCCTCACCAGGGTCGGCGCAGGCGGCGAGCAAGACGACGAGGGCAGAGGCGGCGAGCAGTGTCTTTCTCATGTCGACTTCGACGTTACGCGCCCGCGCCGCGGTTCCGCTCAGATGAGAAGCCCGGCGGCGAGGACGAGGCCGGTCCAGAGGTGGAGCCGGGCGGTCATCTTCAACGCCTTTATCAGCGCCGGGCCGTCGTTCGCCCGATACATGATGCGGGTCGGGCCCATGGCGTATGGGGCGAGGGTGGCAGCGAAGATGGTGGGCAGGGGAGTCAGCCCTGTCGCGGCGAACACTGCGATCAGGACCATGGCGCCCATGGTGAGAGCCAGGTACAACGTTCTGGTTCGATCCGGGCCGATGATCACCGCCAGAGTCCGTTTCCCGGCGGAGCTGTCGGTGTCGATGTCCCGGTAGTTGTTGACCACGAGGATCGCCGCGGCGAGCAGGCCGATCGGGATCGAGAGGAGCCAGGCTGCCCTCGGGGCGGTCATGTCGTACACATACCGGCTTCCCACCGTGGCGGTGACGCCGAAGAAGATGAACACGAAGACCTCGCCAAGCCCCCGATATCCGTAGGGAAAAGGCCCACCCACATAGCCGAGCATGGCGACGATCGAGACCACCCCGATGACGATGATCATCGGCCCGGCGATCAGGGCGAGACCGGCGCCGGCAGCCGCGGCGACGATGAGGGCCAGCACCACTCCATCCCACATCTGGCTGGAGGTGATCCTCCCGGTCGCCACCATGCGGGGAGGCCCGATCCGCTCGACCGGATCAGCGCCCCGTTGCGCGTCCGAGACGTCGTTTGCGAAATTGGCCGCCACCTGGATGGCTATTGCGGCGACAAGCGTCAGGGCGAAGGCGTCCCATCTGAAGACGCCGTCGTGGTAGGCGAGTGCAGACCCGACAACGACGGGGACGACGGCGGCGGGCAGGGTGTGCACCCGGGCCGCGGTTCGCCAGGCTTCGAGCGTCGTCACAACACCATTAGAAGTGCCAGGGGTACTGGCCGAAGTCTGGCTCCCGCTTTTCGAGAAAGGCATCGCGCCCTTCCTGCGCCTCGTCTGTCATGTAGCCGAGGCGGGTCGCCTCGCCGGCGAAAATCTGCTGGCCGACCAAGCCATCGTCGATCAGGTTGAACGCGAACTTGAGCATGCGCTGGGCGGTTGGGCTCTTCTTCGTGATTTCGACAGCCCATTGCAAAGCCACCTTCTCGAGCTCCTCATGGGACACGACGGCATTGACCATTCCCATCTGGTGGGCCTCATCCGCCGAGTACTCGTGACCCAGGAAGAAGATCTCCCGCGCCCGCTTTTGACCGATCTGCCGGGCGAGATAGGCCGATCCGTACCCGGCGTCGTATGAGGCGACGTCGGCATCGGTTTGCTTGAAAACGGCGTGCTCGGCCGACGCAAGGGTCAGGTCACAAACCACGTGGAGCGAGTGCCCGCCGCCAACCGCCCAACCAGGGACCACGGCGATGACGACCTTCGGCATGAACCGGATCAGCCGCTGGACTTCGAGAATGTGGAGCCGGCCTAGCCGTGCCCGATCAATTGTCTCTGCCTCCTCCCCGCTTGCGTACTGATATCCATCGCGCCCTCGGATTCTTTGATCCCCACCAGAGGAAAACGCCCAGCCTCCGTCTTTGGGGGAGGGACCGTTCCCGGTGAGGAGGACACATCCGACGTTGGCCGACTGCCTTGCGTGGTCGAGGGCTGCGAAGAGCTCGTCCACGGTGTGGGGCCGAAATGCATTCCGAACATCGGGACGATCGAAGGCGATCCGCACGACACCATGCCCGATGGCCTTGTGGTAGGTGATGTCGGTGAAGTCGAATCCCGGGACCACGTCCCAGGCCGACTCGTCGAATATCGCAGACACCACCCGCGCAGGATACGTTGATGAGAACGATGCTCGACTGGCTGAAGCGACACGAACCAGGACGGGTATTCCTGGACGCGGCCGGGGAAAGCGTGACCTACGGCCAGATGGTGCAGGCAGTAGAGCGCCGTTCTTCCGGCGGCACCAAGGTCATCAGGCC
>JALDXM010000209.1:0-4777 GCA_032155085.1 Actinomycetota bacterium
GAGTGACCGTTTCGTGACCGACTTGGAGTCGACCCGCGGGAACCACATCTCCGCCCCGATCACGTCCTCACCGGTCTCCTCCTCCACTGCTGCCGTGTAGAAGGCGAGCTGGATCGACTTCTTGGCGTCAGGGACCTTGGGCGGGTTCTTGCTGGTCTTGTAGTCGATGACCCTCAGCCCCTTTTCGCTTCGCTCCAGCCGGTCGATCACGCCGACCCATTCGATGCCGCCGACCTCGGCGCGCACCGACTTCTCCAATCCGATCGGCTCGCCATCGCTCGGCCAGCTCTCATAGAGACGGACGATGGTGTCTCGTGCGTGGGCGAGCCAGGCATCGTCCAACTGGGGGCTGCCGAAGTCGGCTGTTTCCCAAACTTCATCCAGATGACGGAGGGCATCGTCGAGCTCGGCGTGATGGCGCCCGGTGCCGACCACCTCTTTCTCTGCCCTTTCCAGTGCCTCGTGAACCAGGGTGCCCAGCTCGGCGTGCGGCGAGAAGGTGTCGCTCAATCTCAGCCGCCGTTCCAGGGCGTAACGCCGGGGGCAGGTGTCGTAAGACTCCGCCTGGCTCGGGGAGAGCCTGATGCTGTCGCCGAGGATCGGGCGATCGGGCCCTGGAGCCGGCACACCCGCGAACGCCATCGGGTTCCACCAGGGCTGTGGTGGCCGGGCCAAGAGCTGCACCGCAGTCAGCCGCTCGTGGAAAGGCGCTTCTGGGTCGAGCACGGCCCTTCGCAGGGTGACCTCGGCCTCGCTCAACGAGATCGGTGGTGCGTCGACCTCGACAGGCCGTCCGAGCGTGGATCCGGGCTCGGCTGCGGCCAGCAGGAATCGAGAGGGACGGTTCTCGCCCTGGTCGACGCCGGCCGAGGTGGCGGTCCAGACCACTTTGGACCGGGCCCTGGTCATGGCGGTGTAGGCCAGTCTCATCTCCTCCTGGATCTGAAAGAGGTGTTGCGCCTCCGGGTTCGTGGTGCGCTCCGGGGAGAGCAGCTCCGGTCTGAGCATCCTCCTGCCCCGGCGCAAATCCGGGAACACGCCCTCGACGGCGTTGGCGATGTAGACCGTGTCGAACTCGAGTCCCTTGGCCTGATGGAGGGTGGTCAGTGTCACCTGCTGCCTGTCGGCCCGATAGGGGAGAAGCGGTATCGACTCGATGCCCTCCTCGTCGGCGAAGACGAACACCTGCTCGAGAGTCACCGTTGGATCTCGCTCGGCCTGTCGCTCCAGCACCTGGGAGAAGGAGGTGAATGCGAGCCGCCAATCGGCCCGACTCGGGTCGAGCACGAGGCGGTCTAGCTCGTCCATGTGGGTCCACAGATGCCAGAAGCCGTCGACGGCGGGCTCCGACACCGCCCAGGACGGATCGCGGAGGAGACCCAGCAGACCCGTGTGCTCGGGAAGCTCGACGGCGATGACGTCCAGCCAAGACGCCGAAGACTGTCGTCGCCTACGGACGATTTCCCGCTCCCGTCCCAGGCTCGACCCGATCAACGGGCCGAGGAGGAGCCGGCGCATGGCCCGATCGGCGTCGGCGGCCTCACCCGAGGTGTCAGGCGTGATCGGCCCGCCGAGTCTCGCCACTGTGACCAGGTCCTGGACGGAACGAACTGCGGCGTGCTCGGCGAGTCGTTTCTCGGGTGGGTCATGGGGAACACTTCGTCGTGTGAGCGCCCGGCTCAGCTCGTTGAGCATCTCCCGCTTTGATCGCACGAGAACCGCGATCGACGATGGAAGACGCCCTTCCACCCTGATCTGGTGCTCGATGTCACGGGCGATCCAGTCGGCCTCGGCCGTTTCCTGATCGAACACATAGGTCTCGACTCGCCCGGAATGGGAAGCCGGCTCTACCGGCCCTGCCGCACCGGGTAGGTCACCCGAGGACACGATCCGCAGGGCGGAGTCGAGGATCTGAGCGGGGACCCTCAGGCTCTTCCCCAGGATGATCCGGCGGGCCTCTGGGTGGTCCTCGGAGAAGGCGGCGATGTTCCGCACCTCGGCGCCGCGGAACGAATAGATCGATTGATAGGGGTCGCCGGCGACGGTGAGATTGCCATGGGGGACGGCAAGGAGTCGGGCCATCTCGGCCTGCACCGGTGAGGTGTCCTGGTACTCGTCGACCAGCACGTAATGGAACTGGTCGGCGAGCTTCTGTCCGTCTGGTGTGTCCAAGAGGTGTGTCGCCGACACCAGCAGGGTGGCGTAATCGGTCCTTCCGGTCCCTGCCAGCCGATCGCGGTAGCGGCGGAACAGCCCGGGCAATCCCCTCCAGTCGGCCCGCGAAGCTGCCTTCTCTTCGAGGTCCTCGGGTGAGAGACGACGCTCCGAGCATCGCATCAGGAAATCGGCCACCTCTTCGGCGAAGGCCGGGCTTCCCAGGATCCCCCGATAGAGGACCGGCCAGCTCTCGGGGTTTTCGTCCGCGAGGAGACGCCCGACCAGGGCGATCTGCTCGGGAGTGGTGAGGGGAACTGGTCGCTCCGGCTCAGGCCCCGCTTCGAGAAGACGCAGCGCCAGGGAGTGGAACGTGGAAGCGGCGATAGGCAGCCCACCGCCCCCCAGGGCCTGTTCAACCCGACGTCGGACGTCACCCGCAGCCCGCCGCGAGAAGGTGAGCAGCACGATCTGGTCCCGCCGTGCCTGGCCGGCCTCGACCAGATGGCAGACCCGCTCGATGAGAAACTCGGTCTTCCCGGTTCCGGGGCCGGCCACGACGATCTGGGCGCCGTCGGTGTCAGCGACAGCCGAACCCCAATCATCCGGCTCGATCCGGGTCTCGGTCATCGACACGGCCAAATCGTAGGTTTCAGGCTGCCTCGGGAAGGAGTGAGATGACCTCGACCAGCTCGGCCTCGATGCCGTGCTCGGCAAGGAACGCGACCGGATCGGCGAACGGGTCGCCAATACGGTCCTGCTTCTCGGTCGATGTCTGCAATATGTTCATGTTGGGCAAACTATCGGCCGGGTATGACACATTTTCCTGAGGCCCGACGGCATAGGATGCAAGGGCTCGCGCATCGTGAACGGAGGCCGGAGTGACCACGGCGGTTGGCGGCGAATTCGACTCACCGATGTACCTGGAGGCGGCCGGCCAGTTCGACCGGGTGGCACGTCTCATGGGTCTGGACGACAACGTCGCGGACCGTCTCCGCGTCCCACAGAAGTCGACCATGGTCAGCTTCCCGTTCCGGCGTGACACCTACTCCGAGGTAGAGACGCTGTTCGGATACCGGGTCCAACATCTGACGACGATGGGCCCCACCAAAGGCGGCATCCGGTACGCGTCTGATGTCGACCTCGGGGAGGTGGCTGCCCTGGCGATGTTGATGACGTGGAAGTGCGCCATTGTCGGTCTGCCCTTCGGCGGCGCCAAGGGTGGAGTCAGGGTGGACCCGATGGCGCTCTCCCGGGCAGAGCTGCAGCGGGTCACCCGTCGCTTCACCATGGAGATCATCAACGTCATCGGGCCCGAGACCGACATACCAGCCCCCGACCTCGGCACCAACGAGCAGGTCATGGCATGGCTGATGGACACCTACTCCCAGCATGTAGGGCACTCCGTCCCCGCAGTGGTCACCGGCAAGCCCCCGGCCCTCGGAGGCAGCGTCGCCCGGCGCGAAGCCACCGGTCGAGGGCTCATGTTCCTGCTCCCCCAGGCGGCAGGCGTGCGTGAAATGAACCCGAACGACCTCACCGTCGCCATCCACGGCTTCGGCAACGTGGGGCGATACGCCGCCATCGCCGGCCAACAGATGGGGGGGACGATCGCGGCCGTCTCCGATATCTCGGGTGCGGTTTACAACCCCGACGGGCTCGATGTCGACGCCGTGGCCAAGTGGGTCGACGAAAACCGCTTCCTGGAGGGGTTCCCCGACGCCGACTTCATCGACGGCGACAAGATCTTCAGCCTCCCGATCGACGTACTCGTCCCGGCCGCCGTCCAGAACGTGATCCGAGCCGACAATGCCGGGGACATCCAGGCCAAGATCGTGATCGAGGGGGCGAACGGGCCCACGACGATCGAGGCCGACGACATCCTCAAGGAGAGGGAGATCCTGGTGATCCCCGACATCCTGGCCAACGCCGGCGGCGTGACCGTCTCCTACTTCGAGTGGGTCCAGGACGTGCAGAAGTATTTCTGGACCGAAAACGAGGTGGTGGCCCGGCTCCGCGAGATCATGACCAGGGCCTTCAGCGACGTGCACAACGTTGCCCTCAATGAAGACGTCGATCTGAGGACGGCCGCCCTGATCAAGGGAATCCGCAAGGTGGCAGACGCCAAACTGGTGCGGGGGATCTTCCCTTAAACCCCGCTCCCTAGGCCGCAGACCCGGTGAACGCCGGGCAGATCTCCTGGAACGAGCACCAGTTGCAGAGGGTCCCGCGCCGGGTCGGGAAGTTCCTGGTCGCCAGCGCCCGATCGATGGCGTTCCACAACGCCCGGAGCTGGGCATCCATCGCATCGAGCTGTCGGTCGTCGATCTCCAGGCGATACAACGTGGGCCCGCTCAGATAGAGGAGTCTCAGCTCCTTGGGAGTCTCACCCGTTCGCCGTCGGATGAGCAGGGCGTAGATCTTGAGGGCAAAGAAGGCGGGGAGGGCGAATCGCTCGGGTGGCGCCTTTCCCGTCTTGTAGTCGGTGATGATGAGTCTGCCGTCGTCGTCTCGATCCATCCGGTCGAGGATTCCCCTGATGGTGATCCCGTCTAGGTCCTCGAGCATGTCGAGCTCGCGGTCGACCGGGTCGAGATCAGCCGGGTCCTCGATGGAGAAGTAG
>JALDXM010000210.1:0-4764 GCA_032155085.1 Actinomycetota bacterium
CCCCCGCGCCACCGTTTCCGGCGCGGAGGTTGACACGAACCCGGTCGACGAACACGACCGGAAACTATCGATCAGTCGGGCAGGACGTTCACCAGACGCCGGTTGGCCCTGGTGCCGTACTTCACGGTCCCGTCAGTCGTGGCGAAGAGGGTGTCGTCACTCCCCCGACCCACGTTCTCGCCGGGATGGATCCTGGTCCCGCGTTGCCGCACCAGGATCGCCCCGGCGCTCACGAACTCGCCATCGAACACCTTGGGTCCGAGGCGCTTACCAGCGGAGTCACGGCCGTTCTTCGAGGAACCGCCTGCTTTGGTCTTAGACATCTCTCATTCCTCCTCGGAGGCTTTGGTGGCTTTCTGGGTGGTTTTCGCCGCCGGAGCCTTGGCGGAGGAAGCCTTCGCTTTTTCGGCCTTTTTCTCGGGCGCCTTCTTGGCAGTCGTCTTGGCCTTGGAGCCCGGCAGCTTGATCTCAGTGATCTCAATCTGGGTGTACTTCTGACGGTGACCCTGCCGGCGCCGGTATCCCGTCTTGTTCTTGTACTTGAAGATGTCGACCTTGGGACCGACGGACTCGCCCACGATCTTGGCGTTGACCGTGGCCTTGGCCAGGACATCGCGATCGGAAACGGCGTTACCGTCGTCGTCGACGACGAGGAGAGGGGCGAAGGTCAGCTTGTCGGAATCGGCCTTGACACGCTCGATTTCGATCACGTCACCTGATTGCACCTTGGCCTGCTTGCCACCGGCGCGGATGATGGCGTACATGGTTAAACCTCTGGGAAGGGGGTAGATCCCGGATTCTACCGGGCTGGATTGGCAATCGCCAACGTGATTACTACTCCGCCAGGGAGAAGTCCTCGACGACGACATCGGTGGCAATGGCGTGGTCGTGGACGATCACGCCTCTCCCGGCGCATTCCTCACACTTCGAGGAGAACTGCTCCAGAAGCCCGGCCGACACGTTCTTCCGGGTCATCTCCACCAAGCCGAGATGTGAGACGTCGAAGACTTGGGTCCTGGTCTTGTCCTTCGCCAGGGCTTCCTTCAGCCGGCGCAAGACCGCCTTCTGATTCTCCGTCGTCTCCATGTCGATGAAATCGATGACGATTATCCCGCCGATATCACGCAGGCGGAGCTGACGACCGATCTCCTCAGCCGCCTCCAGGTTGTTCTGAAGCACCGTCTCCTCGAGGTTCGACGAACCGACGAACTTGCCGGTGTTGACGTCGATGACTGTCAGTGCCTCGGTGCGATCGATGACCAGATGCCCGCCGGACGGAAGATAGACCTTCCGGTCGAGAGCCTTCTTGATCTGGTCATCGACGTGGTATCGCTCGAACAGCGGGACAGAATCCGTGTAGTGCTGGACCTTGGAGACGAGGTCGGGCGCTGTGCCCTGCAAGTAGCCGACCACCGTCTCGTACGCCTTGGCATCGTCGATCAGCAACTTGCGGAAGTCGGCCGTGAAATGCTCCCGGATCACCTTGATCAGGAGCTCGGGCTCCTCGTGGACGAGCCGCGGGGCGCCACCTTGATTCGACTCCTCTCCGATCTGGTCCCAGATCTTGCGCAACCGGGAAATGTCGGCAGCCAGCTCTTCGGCCGAGGCGTGGAGGGCAGCGGTCCTCACGATCACGCCATACCCGTCGGGGCGAACCTTGTTGATGACTTCGCGCAGCCGGGTCCGGTCTTCGTCGGGGAGCCTGCGGCTGATCCCGACGCTGTCGGAGTCCGGCACCAGGACTAGATAGCGGCCGGGGAGCGACGGGATACCCGTCAGCCGGGCCCCTTTGGCTCCCATCGCATCCTTGGTCACTTGGACCAGGACCTCGTCGCCCTCAGTCAGGACGTTCTCGATCCGCTTCGTCTGCCGTCCGTTCGACCGGGAATCGGCGGCGACATCCGACGCGTAGAGGACTCCGTTCTTCGCGGCCCCGAAATCGAGGAAGGCGGCCTCCATCCCTGGGAGCACGTTGCGGACTTTCGCCAGATAGATGTTCCCAGCTACGGATCCAGCGTCTTCACGGGCCACGTAATGCTCGACCAGGACCGGGCCTTCGAGAATGACCATCTGAGTCTGTCCCCGATGGACCCTGACCAACATCTGCTTGCGCCCGGTCTCGACAGGGACGATGACCTCATCATCGACGGGACGACGGGTCCTGGTCCGGGAGGTGGTGACGCCATTCCTGGAATGGGCGCCAGCGCCCTTACCGGACGGTTGATGCCGCTTGTCCTACTTGGGCTTGGTGGCGGGGGCCGGTCTGGCCTCGACCCTGGTGACTTCTACCTTTTGTCCCTTGACACGGACGGTTTTCCGCTCCTCGACGGTCCCTTCCGTCGAAGAGACCCGAACGATCTGGGGGCTCTTCTTGCGAAATAGAGCCATGTGGCCTCACTCCTCTGAGAATCGATGTGTGCGGCCTGGACACCATTTACCTGGCTGAGGTGTTCAGGCCCGAACAAATACGCCAGAACGCGATCGAGCGGCCGCAATGAGATGTTGCGGTCGCCGAGGGTCGTCCTACCGGGTCGCCGGTATACGAGGGTGCTCATCAACGAAACACTCCGAAGAGGGGAAGATGTCGCGTCTGGCGGACTGATGGAGTTTACCAGAAACCGAACGCTGGACCTAGGTGGTCCGTCGTTCAAATAGGGCGAGGGTGTCTCCGAGGCATCGGCGTCATCTGGCCAGGAGAAGCGCGCAGTCGCAGCCGGGGAGCTGCGGCGAGCACTTCGACGCCGCCAGCGGCGTCGAGGGCCGGAGAGACACCGCCAATATTTGGGCGACGGGCCACTAAGCCTCGAGGCCGAGCTCGGGTTGCTCCGGCTCGGTGGGGTCGTAACAAACCCGGCAGCGAGCCTCGTATGCCCCCTGGGCCCCCAGCACAACGAGCTCTTCGGACCTGACGATCCGTTGGGTGTACATGCCGGGCCCTCCGCATTTGTGACAGACAGCCAGCATCTTTGTCACGTACTCGGCCCGGTCGCACAGAGTCGGGATCGGTTCGAACGGCCTTCGCAGATAGTCGGTGTCGAGACCCGCCACGATCACCTGCTTTCCCGCCCCGGCCAGTTGTTCGACCACCTCAACGAGTCCCTCGTCGAAGAATTGCCCTTCGTCGACGCCGATCACCTTCGTGCCGTCGTCGACCCGATGCAGCAGCTCATCCGAAGTCGCCACCGGGATCGCCTCAACCTTCAGACTCGAATGTGACACGACCTTGTCGTCCGCATACCTGACATCGAGCCGGGGTTTGAACGTCTGCACTGGAATCCTGGCGATCTGGTACCGGGTGATCCGCCGGATCAGCTCCTCGCTCTTGCCGGAGAACATCGGTCCGCAGATGACCTCCACCCATCCCTGTTCACCGCGCCGATCCATGGCGGGGCAGCGTAGAGGCTTCGCGCGTGCTCAGACCGACGAGGGAGCGGAGCTCGTACTGGCAGGCTTGACGTGCGCGAACATGCTCCCGGCGTTCCATGTCGGGAAGGCCCGGACGAGGGACCTCGGTCCCTGGAGCTGGATGCGGCCGTTGCGGATGGCTTCGGCCCAGGTGAGCCGGCCGAGATGCCACATGACGAAGGCCTCGGCTTCCGCAGTGACGAAGAGGTCCTCGTCGAAACCCGGGTCCTCCTTGCAGATCTCGGTGTCTGCGTCCTCGAGCAGCAGCCAGTACCGCTCGGGACGCTGCCAGCCCGTGAAGTCGAAGCGAATGACAACCCGCCGCTCTGGCAGCAGATCGTGCCGCAGCGAGTTGCACATCGACCACAGCGCCACGAAGGGATCGAGGTGCTGGGGTGCGACCTCGAGCCATCGGGCGCCCCACTCCCCGAGCGAGGCGCAGACTCTGAAGAGGTCTTCACCGGCATTGGTCAGGTGGTAGTGACGCCCGCGTCCCCGTGGCTTGGCTTCTGACTCGACGATCCCCAAGCGCTCGAGCTGCTTGAGACGCTGAGAGAGCAGAGTGCGGGACAGTCCGGGAGCGCCGTCGTGGATCTCAGTGAAGCTCTCGCAGCCGAGATAGAGGTTGCGGATGATCACCGGCGTCCAACGCTCGGCGAAGATCTCGGCGCCACGGGCGATGGGGCAGTATTGCCCATAAGTCCGCACACCTCAGTGTCGCGAGCCAGCGGTCTCCTGTGAAGTCCAGATTCTTTACTTTCCTGGCTTCAGGTCGGGCGAAGTCGGCCGGCAATCGACTACGTCAGCTGGTTCTCCCCCGGAACCGGGGTCCGCATCAGCCAGATCGAGTTGGCGATGCCCAAGGAGATCGTCATGGCGAGATAGAAGGAGCCACCAGCCGATAGGAACGGCAGCGGGATCCCGGTCACCGGCATGATCCCGATAGTCATCCCCACGTTCACAAAGACGTGGAACACCATCATCGCCCCCAGACCGGCCGCGATCAGGGCGCCGAACCGGTCTCGGGCGTTGGCGGCGATGACCAGCAGCCTCCACACGATGACGGCATAAGCGGCCAGGACGAGGATCCCTCCGATGAAGCCGAGTTGCTCGGCCACAGCGGTGAAGATGAAGTCGGTCTCCTGTTCGGGGACGTACTCGAATGCGGTCTGTGTGCCCTCGGCGAACAAGCCCCGCCCGAACAGTTGGCCCGAGCCCACCGCGTATCTCGACTGCTGGATGTTGTACCCGATACCTTGAGGATCGATGGTTGGGTCGAAAAGGACGCGGATCCGGTCGAGCTGGTACTTCGCCAGCCATTGCTGCTGAAGAACAACCAGGACGCCGGCGGCCGCCCCC
>JALDXM010000211.1:0-4704 GCA_032155085.1 Actinomycetota bacterium
TTGTCGGCCCCGCCGATGCTCTCGTAGGTCCTCTCGATCAGCTCGGGACGGGCCTGGGTCAGCACCTGGATGGTCACGTGCTCGGGGATCAGGTCTTCTTCGATGATCTGACGTATGAAGTCGAAGTCGGTCTGGGAAGCCGAGGGGAAACCGACCTCGATCTCACTGAACCCCATGTCGATGAGGCTGCGGAACATGACGAGCTTTCGCTCCGGGCTCATCGGCTCGATCAAGGCCTGATTCCCGTCGCGAAGATCGACGCTGCACCACAACGGGGCCTTGGTGATGCGGTGGTCGGGCCAGCTCCGCTGCGGGAGTGGTATCTCCGGATAGGGCTGATATTTGTCGATGGGCATCGAGCCCGGCCGGGCGTTGACTGAGCGTGATTCGCTGCTCATGCGAATGTGATCCTATGCCTCGATGAGTGGGGTAACGAAAGGAAGTCAATGAGGATATGACACACACCATCTTCACCCCGCGACTTGCGGCGGTCACCGTGTTCGCCGAGTCACTGGACGAGACGAAAGCCTTCTACGTCGATGTGCTCGGCCTGGAGATCATGTTCGAGGACTCGAACTCCGTGGTTTTCCGCTTCGGTGAGACCCTTCTCAACTTCTTGGATGTCACCGAGGCTCCCGATCTGATAGAGCCGGCCAAAGTGGCTGGTCGGGAGCATGGGTCGCGATTCGTGTTCACAGTGGAGGTAGAGGATGTGGATGCTGTATGCGAGGAACTGAAAGGCCGCGGGATCGAGCTCCTCAATGGCCCGGTCGACCGCCCCTGGGGACCCCGGACGGCTTCCTTCGTGGACCCGTCCGGCCACATCTGGGAGATGGCTCACTGACCGAGGCTTCAGAGTTTCCACACCACTGGGGTTGCCTTATACTTTGTGATCCCGCGAACCCCCCAAGGGGTGTAGCTCGAATTGGTAGAGCGCCGGTCTCCAAAACCGGAGGTTGGGGGTTCGAGTCCCTCCGCCCCTGCCAGTCTTTGACCGTGGATACGATCAGGAAGAACAGATGAACCGAGAAATGCGCCGCATGCAGGAACGCGAGGAGCGCCTGCAGAAAAAGGGTGACACTGGCAAAGACAAGGCCAATCGTCGCGCCGCGGCCATGGCCAAGGCACCAACCACTGAGCGCAAGTCGCTGTGGGCCCGCCTCAGGGAGTACCTGCACGAGGTTCGTCAGGAGTTGCGCAAGGTCACCTGGCCGACCCGGGAGCAGCTGATCGCCTTCACCGCCGTGACCGTGATCACCTCGGTCGTGCTCACTGCAGTCGTATTTGGTCTCGATGTCGTCATGAAAGAGTTCGTCTTCTGGTTGGTGGACAGGTCCTGATGCCAGATTTGGAAACCGCCGAGATGGAGACGCCCGAATTGGACAGCCCCGACGTAGAGGCCGAGGAAGAGGACACCGCCGACCCCGATGCCCCGGACCTCGAGGTTTCAGAGGAGCCCCAGGTCGTGGTCGACACGACCGAGGTGGACACCGTCGAGATCGAGCCCGTCGACGCCGAAGCCGCCCCATCCGGCGAGCTACCGGCTGAGGAGCCGGCAGAGGAGGAGCCTGTAGCTGGCGACGAGGTCGAGGCGAGCGACGAGGCCGACGAGGGTGCTGAGGGTGATGAGGCCGACGGCGTAGCCCGGACCTCAGCCAGCCCATATGACATGCCGGGCGATTGGTACGTCATCCACTCCTACTCGGGCTACGAGAACAAGGTGAAGGCAAACCTGGAGACCCGCATCCAGTCGATGCACATGGAGGACCGGATCTACGAGGTCCACATCCCCATGGAGGACGTGGTCGAGTTCAAGGGGGGCAAGAAGGTGACCGTCCCCAAGAAGGTCTTCCCCGGCTACATCCTGGTCCGCATGCTGCTGGACGACGACTCCTGGTACGCAGTGAGGAACACCCCTGGGGTCACTGGCTTCGTGGCCGGCAACGCCCAGAAGCCAACCCCTCTCTCCCGCCGCGAGGTGGAGAGATTCCTCGGGGTCCAGGAGGAAGAGGAGAAGGCCAAGCCCCGCTTCAAGCCGGAGTGGGAGGTTGGGGAGCAGGTCCGGGTTGTCACCGGCCCGTTCGCCGATTTCAACGGCGTGATCGAAGACATGAACGTCGATCAGCAGAAGATCGTCGTCCTCGTAAACATCTTCGGCCGGGATACCCCGGTCGAGCTCGGCTTCGAGGACATTCAGAAGAGCTGAGTACTTGGTACTTGGTATTAGGTACTTGGAGAGAAACAAATGGGACGTAGAAGACTCGTAACCACGCTCAAGTTGCAGCTGCCCGCCGGCCAGGCCACCCCGGCCCCTCCGGTCGGCACCGCTCTTGGCCCCCATGGGGTCAATTTGATGGACTTCGTCAAGGCCTACAACGACGCCACCGCCAACCAGCGGGGCCAGATCATCCCGGTCGAGATCTCGATCTATGAGGATCGTTCCTTCGACTTCGTGATGAAGACGCCCCCGGCGGCCGCCCTGCTCAGACAGGCTGCCCGCGTCGACAAAGGCTCAGGCGAGCCCAACAAGGAGAAGGTCGGGAAGGTCACCAGAGCTCAGATCAAAGAGATCGCCGAGACCAAGATGCCCGACCTGAACGCCGTTGACATCGAAGGCGCGATGAAGATCGTGGAGGGCACCGCGCGCTCGATGGGAATAACGGTCAGCGACTGAAGTCGCTGACCGGTACTGAGTACTGAGTACTTGGTACTTGGACAGAAGTGGGAGGCTCTGAAGGGGCCGCCTGAACCACAAGGAGAGAAAATGGCCAAACATGGCAAGAAGTACCGCGAGGCCAGCATGCGGTACGACAAGCAGACCCCCTACGGGCCACAAGAGGCCCTCGAGCTGGTCAAGACGCTGGCACCCGCCAAGTTCGACGAGACCGTCGAGGCGGTGTTCAAGCTTGGGATCGACCCGAAGAAGGCGGATCAGCTGGTGCGTGGCACTGTCTCGCTGCCCAACGGGACCGGCAAGGACGTCAGGGTCGCGGTGTTCGCCCCAGCCGACAAAGAGAAGGAGGCGACCGACGCCGGCGCCGATGTGGTCGGTGGCAAGGAGCTCGTGGAGAAGCTTCAGGGTGGTGGCGAGCTCGACTTCGACGTTGCCATCGCCACTCCGGACATGATGGCCGAGGTCGGCAAGCTGGGGAAGATCCTCGGCCCGCGTGGCCTCATGCCCAACCCGAAGGCCGGAACCGTCACACCGGATGTGGCCAAGGCCGTGTCGGAGTTCAAGGCCGGGCGCATCGAGTACCGGAACGATCGGTACGGCAACGTCCACGTCCCACTCGGCAAGGTGTCCTTCGAGGTCGACCAGCTCTCTTCCAACCTGGCCGCCCTCGCCTCCGAGCTGATCAGAGCCAAGCCTGCGTCTTCACGCGGCCGGTATCTCCGACAGATGTCGGTGTCCTCGACCATGGGCCCTGGCGTCAAGATCGATATTGGCGCTTTGGAGGATTTCGCGAAAACGGCTGGCTGAGCCCCATTCGTCCACCAAACACCAAGTACCGAATACAGAAGAGCCCCCGGTTTGGGGGCTCTTCGCTTGAAACAGGGGGGATCTCCGCGCTTCGGAGTCCCGTGGGCTTAGAGGGCTTCGGCTGCCAGGTCCACCGTCCGCACGCTTCCGACAACTCGTCTGTGGACCAGGGTAGGGGCTGGTCTCAACCGTCGGTCACGCGACCCTCGAATATTTGGGGTCCGAAGAGCGGGTGGGGGCGGTCAGGGAACCCACCCGAGGTCACGGAGACCCCCTGTTCTCAATGTTCTTAGTGTCGCGCGCCCATTGGGGGGTGTCCAGGGAGAATCTGGAAATACCTGGTTTACCTGATGGATATCGGCCCTCGGTTGGGGCTATTTGGTGAGAGAACGGTCGAGGAAGCTGAACAGGGCGCGGTTGAACGCATCCGGCTGCTCCAGACTGGGGAGATGGGCCGCGCCGGGAATCACCACGGCCTCCCCCTCGCTCAACGTCGCCGCGAGATGATCCGCCGACAGACGTATGTCGGGGAGATCGTGCTCACCCACGACGATCAGAGCCGGGACCGAGATCTCCCCGATCCGCTCACCCCGTGGTGGGTCCAGGGCGACGACCAGCTCGTCGCGCCGCTCTTCGTTGGGCATCAATGATCTATCCATTTCGACAAACAACGCGATTAGCGCTGGGTCGACGGAGGTCTTGTCACGCCCGTATCCCACGAGCCAGACCTCGGCTTCTAGCTCCGCAGCCCGATCGAAGTCCCCCCTCTCGTAGGCCTCGAGAATCTCGGGCCATTGCGGTGGCTCGTAGTCCTCGATGTCCGCCCAGGGCGCACCGGCGCCTACGAGGACGAGCCCGGTCACCCGCTCGGGAGCCGACAGGGCGACATCGATTGTGATGCCGCCGCCCATCGAACATCCCACGACCACCGCCGTGTCGATCCCTAGATGGTCCATCACTGCCAGCACGTCCTGGTGGTTCGAGAAAGTCTCGTCGGGTAGACCGCTCTCGCCACAGCCCCTCAAATCCAGGCTGACGAACCGGAAGCCGTCCTGTACCGCAGACAGCTGATGACGCCACATGCGACGATCGGCCACCCCGGCGTGGATGAAAACGACGGCGGCGCCCTCACCTGTCGTGTCGTAGGCGATCCGTCCAGCATGCGAAGAAGCGATCCCTGAAGATGGTCCAGGGCGGTCTGGCATCAACGCTCGACCGCCGTG
>JALDXM010000212.1:0-4696 GCA_032155085.1 Actinomycetota bacterium
GAGGTGCGGATCGGCCCGTTCCGTGGTGAGTACTACACCCTCGTGCCCGCTGCGGGCAATCTGGTCAAGGCGCTCATCTACCCGGTTCCTGACCCACGCTTTCCTTTTCTCGGGGTTCATTTCACCCGGCGAATCGACGGAAGCGTCGAGGTAGGCCCAAACGCGGTTCTTGCAGTCGGCCGGGAGCATTACCGCGACACGGCCCGCAATTGGAGTGACCTGCGTGAGACGCTACAGCTGCCGGGCTTTCGAAAACTCGCCATGAGACACTGGCGTACCGGGGCCTCTGAGATGATTCGGTCTCGATCGAGGAACCTCTATGCACGGTCGGCTCGTCGTCTGGTGCCTCAGGTCCGATCCGAACATCTCGTGCATGGCGGGGCCGGAGTCAGGGCCCAGGCGGTGTCTCCTGAGGGTCGGCTGATCGACGATTTCGTGATCGAGGAGGTGGGAACCACCGTCCACGTCCTCAACGCCCCATCTCCCGGAGCGACCGCCTCGCTTGCGATCGGCGCCCATGTGGCGTCACTTGCCGCCCGACATCTGAGTCGTGGGAGTGGGGCAGGTGTGTAGTGTCACTAAGCACTGACTCACGGATGACCGACAAGGAGACCATCGATGAGCGTTGAGTTCCCCGTGGCCACCAGCCCCGCACCCGGAGTGATCGGGGTCGATTGGGAGAGCCGGGTCGACTTCGAGCGCCTCCGTCAGCACCGCATCAGCCGGGTCAAGCAGCTCATGGAGCAGGAAGATCTCGCTGCTCTCCTCCTCTTCGAGACCTCGAACATCAGGTACGCCACGTCGACCCAGATCGGGTACTGGGCGTTCAACAAAGGGGAGCGTTACGCCCTGGTGACCCGCGATAGCCGACCGCGGATCTGGGATTTCGGCTCGGCTGCCAAAGCGCACCGTCTCCAGCTGCCCCACATGTACGACTCCGAGAACTCGGTAGGCGGAAACACCGGGCTTCAGGGGGCGATCGGCCCCGAGGCCGGATTGCACTCCCGAGCCGCAGCTGAGATCCGCCAGGTGCTGGAGTCCGAAGGCCTGGGTGGGGAGCGTCTCGGAGTCGACATGGCCGAGACGGGTGTCTTTCTCGCCCTGCAAGCCGAGGGTCTCAACGTGGTGGACGGCCAGCAGGCCATGATGAAGGCACGAGAGATCAAGAGCCAGGACGAGATCATCCTCCTCACCCAGGCCTGTGCCATGGTCGACGGGGTCTATCAGGACATCTTCGAGGCGTTGAAGCCCGGGATAAGAGAGTCCGACGTGGTGGGGCTGGCCCACGCCCGTCTCTTCGAGATGGGATCGGAGTTCGTCGAGGCGATCAACTCGATCGCCGGGGAACGATGCAGCCCCCATCCCCACGTGTTCTCCGACCGTTTGATCCGCCCCGGTGACCAGGCCTATTTCGACATAATCCACGTGTTCAACGGCTACCGGACCTGTTACTACCGGACGTTCGTGGTAGGCCGGGCCACCCAGGCGCAGCGTGACGCGTTCAAGCAGTCCCGGGAATGGATGGATGCCGCCATCGAGTTGGTGAAGCCAGGAGCGAGCACCGATGAGATCGCCAAGGTCTGGCCCAAGGCCGAGGAGTTCGGCTTCGAGAACGAGATGGACGCCTTCGGCCTCCAGTTCGGGCATGGCGTTGGGGTTGGGCTTCACGAGCGGCCGATCATCAGCAGGCTCAACTCGATCGACGCCCCGATCGAGATCCAGGAGGGCATGGTCTTCGCCCTCGAGACCTACGCCCCGGCCGCGGATGGCAGATCAGCGGCCCGCATCGAAGAAGAGGTGGTCGTAACCGCCGACGGCTGCAAGATCATCACCCTCTTCCCCTGCGAAGAGCTGATGGTCGCCAATGCGTATTGACCTGACCTTCACTTGAGTCGGTCGCACGGGGTGGCTTTAACGTGGCCCGATGCAACTGGCGCCCTCACTTCATCGAATCGGGTCCGACCTTGTCAACGTCTACCTGGTCGGGGACGAGACGGGGGTGACCATCATCGATGCCGGCCTCCCCGGTCAATGGGACGAGCTGGAACCGGAGCTGGTGGCGATGGGACATTCATTGGCAGATGTTCGGGCTGTCTTGTTGACCCACGGAGACACCGACCACATCGGGTTCGCCGAGCGGATCCGACGTGACCACGGCGTCCCGGTCTTCGCCCACGAGCTGGACGCCCCCAGGGCCCGCGGTGAGGTGAAGAAGGACATCAAATGGGGCAAGGTCAAGGTTGGCCCACTCATGAAGTTCCTCTGGTACAGCGGGCGCCGCGGTGGCATGAGCATCACGCCTGTCTCCGAGGTGGGGACCGTCCCCGAGGGAGAGGTGCTCGACCTCCCTGGGAAACCGATCGTGGCCCACATCCCGGGTCACACCCCGGGCAGCGTGGCGTTCCATGTCCCCTCCGTTGACGCGGTTTTCGTCGGAGACGCCCTGACCACCGGCCACGTCCTCACCGGTGCGGTCGGTCCGCAACCGGCCCCATTCACGATCGATCCGGAACAGGCGCTGGCTTCCTTGGCACGGCTCGAGGACCTCGGTGCCACCTGGGTCCTGCCCGGGCACGGCCCACCCTGGGATGGCGGTATCGCCGAGGCGGTGAGACTGATTCGGGAGGCGGCATAGGCTGACACCGATGAGGCGTTGTCTGGTGGCGTTCTCGACGGCGCTGCTTCTCTCCTGCAACGGGACCACCGCAACAACCTCGACGACTGAGACGCCGGCGACGGCCGCACCGTCTCCGACCACCACCACTGTCACGGTCATCACGACTGAATCAACGGTGCCGGCGACCACGGTCAGCTCCGCACCGGCCACGATCGCTCCCGCTGATCTGACCCTGGAGTCGTATCCGGTTCCCGCGGGAAGGGGCCCTCATGACGTGGCTCCCGCCTTGGACGGCGGTGTTTGGTACACGGCCCAGGGCACCGGTGAGCTGGGATGGCTCGACCCGTCGACCGGGGAGACCAGACACACTGACCTCGGGGACGGCTCGGCCCCACATGGAGTCATAGTCGACGACCACGGGCTGGCCTGGGTCACCGATGGTGGGCTCAACGCCATTGTCTCTGTCGATCCGACCGGTCAAGCTGTCACGGTCTACCCCCTGCCCGATGACCGACCCGACGCCAACCTGAACACGGCCAGCTTCGATGGGAACGGGCTCCTCTGGTTCACCGGGCAGCACGGGATCTATGGCAGTCTCGATCCGACCAGCGGTGCGATGACCGTGTATGACGCCCCAGACGGTGAAGGCCCATACGGGGTGACGACGACACCTGACGGCGTGGTCTATTACGCCTCTCTTGCCGGGTCGCACATCGCCCGAATCGAACCGGACGTGAGCGCGAGCGTGATCGAGCCACCGACCCCGGAGCAGGGAGCCCGACGGGTCTGGTCCGATTCGGAGGGACGGATCTGGGTCAGCGAGTGGAACTCGGGCCAGCTCAGCCGGTACACCCCGGAAGGCGACACGTGGGACACCTGGCCCCTGCCCGGTGACAGCCCGGAGACCTACGCCGTCTTCGTCGACGACACCGACATCGTTTGGGCCAGCGACTTTGGTTCCAATTCAATCGTGCGATTCGATCCGGCCACCGAACAGTTCGACACCTACGTTCTGCCCCATGATCCAGGAAATGTCCGTCAGATCCTGGGACGGTCCGGCGAGGTTTGGTTCCCCGAGTCGGCCGCCGACAATCTGATTGTGATCAGGACCTCTGGCTGATCACCGATTTCTCGTTGCGTTGAGCCTGTATCGGGTTAGACTGAGTTTGTACCTTACAGGCCAGGTGGCAATTACAAATGGACTTTGGGCATTACGGCGATGAACCGGTTCAGTTAGCCGTCGACCTGGTCAATTCCTTCGAAAAGGCGGGCAACCACGAGACGCTCGAGGTCCCGGCCGACGTTCTCACATTCATCGAGGATCACGACGGCGACTGGTGCCGTGAGGGGTGGGAGCCCCAGGATCGGGACCTGCAGGAAGTGCGGGCCCTTCGTGCCCGTCTCCGGCAGGTGTTCGAGGCCGACACCAGTGAGGAAGCGGCGAAGGTGCTCAACGGCCTCCTCACCGACACCGGAGCGGTGCCGCGGGTCAGTGTCCACGGCGATGCGCCCCATCTCCACTTCGAATCTGAGGCAGACAGTCCCGCCCGGTATTTGGGCGCGATCGCGGCAATGGGCCTGAGCGTGGCCCTCATCGAGGGCGGGTTCGATCGGTTCGGCATCTGCAATTCGACGACGTGCGAAGACGTATTCGTCGACATCTCACGAAACCACTCCCGACTGCACTGCTCGGACACATGCACCACCCGGGAGAACGTTGCCGCCCATCGGGCTCGCCAGCGCGCAATGGGGTAGATGCCGCCTCGGGAATGATCCCCTAACTCGTCAGCCGATCCTGTATCTGATCCGGGGTGCGAACTCTCTTTGTTTGCACACGGGGCATTCCCGCACCGTGTGCCAACGAGAGGAACAGAGATGTTTGCCATGGATTACCGACTCGCCCAAGACAGGGTGAACCAACTCCGGGCCGAGGCCGAAGAGGATCGTCGGACACGGATGGCCAAGGAAGGTGGATTCGAGCGTCTCGTTCAGTCGGTGGGCCAAGGCCTGCTCCGCATCGGTGAGAAGCCAAGGCGCCAGAGACTTCACAGACACGCCATTTGATCACGTCAATTGGGG
>JALDXM010000213.1:0-4694 GCA_032155085.1 Actinomycetota bacterium
AGGGCGATCACCGGCGCCCAGTTCTCGGCGATGAGCGACGAGCAGTTGATGGAACAGCTGCCGGAGATCGGAGTGATCGCCCGGGTTGCCCCCGAGGACAAGGTGCGTCTGGTCCGGATGCTGCAGCAGTCCCAGAACGTCGTGGCGATGACCGGGGACGGAGTCAACGACGCCCCGGCACTGAAGGCAGCCGATATCGGCGTCGCCATGGGGATCACCGGCACCGAGGTCTCCAAGGAGGCGGCGGTGATGATCCTCACCGACGACAACTTCGCCACCATCGTCGGAGCGGTGGAGTACGGACGTGCCCTCTACGACAACCTCCTCAAGTACCTCCGCTTCCAGATGTCGACTCTTGTCGCGTATATCGCGGTGTTCATCGGTGCCGGCATCTTCGCCATCGCCGGTGGCATCCCGCTCAACCCTCTCCAGATCCTTTGGCTGAACATGGTGATCGATATCCCCCTCGCCATCGCCCTCGGTTTCGACGAGCCCACCCCCGGTCTGATGCAGCGCGCTCCGAGGCCGGTGGGCGCCCCGGTCCTCTCTTCCCGGGATTGGGTCCGGCTCTGTGTGCAGGGCTTTGTCATGACCGTCGGCACCCTCGCCGTCTACTTGCTGGCCGAGCCGCAGTACGGAGCCGCGGTGGCCTCGACCATGCTGTTGACCACGCTGTCGCTGTTTCACCTGGTCGCCGGTTACATGGCACGGGACCAGGAGAACACCGTTTTCGACCGGGCCGCGCTACCCGGCCCCACCCAGCTGAGACGTTACGGGTTTGCCCTGTTGGCCATCATCCTGGTGACCATGCTCGGGTTCCTCCAGCGCATCTTCTCCACGGTCGAGCTCGGCTTCAACCAGTGGGCGATCTGTGTCGGGATCGCCTTGAGCCTGCTCGTGGTCGAAGAGCTGATCAAGCTGTTCCTGCGTCGAGGGGCATCTGCACCAGAGGCGGCCTTGGCGGTGTGACCAGAGGATGACCGGTCTTTCGAAGGCGAGGTCATAGCCTGGCGAGATGGCGGTTAACCGAAGTCGCAAGGCGAGGAGCGCTCGTAGACGCAAGCGCCGAATGGGGCGCGTCGAGCATGATCTCAGCGAAGAGCAGTGGGCGACACTCAAGACCGCATGGGGTGGCTGCGCGTATTGCGGCGCCGACGACAGACCCCTCCAGCGCGATTGCGTCATGGCGATCTCCAGAGGCGGGCGGTACACGCTCGACAACATCGCTCCGGCCTGCGGCTCCTGCAACGCAAGTAAGGGCAACCACGAAGTGACCGCTTGGATGCGACGCAGGAGGTTCGACGAGGGCACGTTCTTGCTGCGTCATCTCGAGATCAGTGCGGCGCTTGCCGAGCGATTCTCGGGCAAGGTGGACGCCGAACTCGATTCACCCGGTACTCCAAGCTCCTGACCAGCAGGAGGTAGGTTCCCGCGGTGTCGAGGGTTCGCCTGTGGGAGCGTCTCAGTGGCGTCGGGGCCGAGATCGTCTCTTCCGCCCGCCATCTCGTCGAAGCGATTCGTGTCCGAGACCTGAGACGGGTGCTGGCTGCCTACGTCGCCTTCGCCGTCGTCGAGATGGCGAATTTCATCGCCATCCTCCTCTACGCCTACGAGGTGGGTGGCGCCCCGGCCTTGGGCATCGTCGCCTTCCTCCAACTCGCTCCGGCCGCAGTTTTCGCCCCGATCGGCGCCACGCTCGGCGACCGATTCCGCCGCGAGGGCATGCTCGCCGTCGCGTACGCAGTCTTCGCAGCCTCGACGGCTTCGATGGCGATCGCCCTGTACGCCGATTGGCCTGTGGGCGTGATCTATCTCCTCGCCGCGCTCAATTCCATGGCCCTGACCCTGGTGCGACCGTTCCACGAGTCCCTCCTTCCCGCTCTCGCCCGCAACACGGAGCAGCTGACGGCCGGATATGTGGCCGGCGGGACCATCGAGAACCTGGGCTGGATCGTCGGGCCGCTGCTGGCAGGCCTCGCCGCGGCAGCCTGGGGCACGGGCGCCGTCTTCGTCATCACGACGGCACTTCTCCTCATCGGCCTGACCCTGGTGTTGGGGGTCCAGACCCGAACCGTTGCTGATACCGGCACCGGCCTGAACGCGGTTCAAATGACCCTGGAGGGGCTCGGCGCCTTTCGCGAGTCCCGCCCCAGGGTGATCCTCGTCTTGCTGAACAGTGTCCTCTTCCTCTCCGGTGTGCTCGATGTCGCCATCATCGTTCTCGCCTTCGAGGTGTTCGGTTCTGAGGACGCTGGGGCGGCCTGGCTCAATGCCGCTATCGGTGTCGGGGCGGCGGCCGGCTCGGTACTGGCCGTCGTCCTGATCGGGAAGAGTCACCTCGCCTCATCGATGTGGCGCGGGCTGGTGCTGATCGCGGTGTCGGTGTCCTTGATCCCCATTTTCCGATCTCAGCCGGCCGCCCTCGTCGCCCTGGCCGTCATGGGCGCCGGGTGGACCTTTGTCGATGTTTCGGGTCGGATCATGCTGCAACGTGTCATCCCTCTCGGCGGTCTGTCCCGGGCGTTTGGAGTCCTGGAGGGGAGCTCGATGGCCGCCGAGGCGCTCGGTTCGGCAGCGGGCGCAGTCCTCATCGGCTGGCTGGGCGCCGACTGGGCCCTCCTGGTCGCAGGCTTGCTCATCATCTTCCTCCTCCTCGTCAACCGCCGGGCCCTTCAGGACGCCGACGTGGGAGTGGTGGTCCCGATCGAGCATCTCCACATGTTGAGGTCGATACCAATGTTCGCCGCCCTGGGCCCGGCCGAATTGGAGCGGCTGGCGACGACGGCCGACGAAGAGTCGGTTGGCCCTGGCACCGCCGTCTGTGTGCAGGGGCAGACCGGAGAGCGCTTCTATCTCGTCGAGAGGGGGACGGCCCGGGTCGTACGGGACGGAGTGGACGTCGCCTCCTTGGGAACCGGCGACTTCTTCGGTGAGATTGCCTTGTTGAGGGACATCCCTCGCACCGCCACCGTCGAGGCGGTGAGCGAGCTCGATCTCTTGGTCCTCGAAAGGGGGCCGTTCCTCGACGCCATCAAGTCGTCGGCCTGCCAGATCGAGGCCGCTCGAGCGGTCTCTCAGACCCGCATGGACGAATTAGGGATGTGAGGCCGTTGCGTACCTGAGGTAGGTAGGCCCATATGTGGACCTACGCCGACACAGAAAAGCACAGCCCGACCGGCTGCCACTTTCTCTGTCGATCCAGGCCCATGCTCACCCTCATCCCCTTGCGGTTGGTGAGGGTGTACTTGAGGACCTCGTTGTCCTGCTCCGGATGAGCCGGGTCGGCCGAGTTGACGAACCCGAATGACTCGCTGGTGATACTCGCTCCTTGCGTAGTGGCGGATTGCCCGGTGGCCACGGCGGGTGTAACCACGCCATGGCTGTACGTATTTTCAGGAAGGGAGCCCCAGCACCTCCCGCGCCATCACGAGGTCGTGCTCCTCCAGACCTTCGGTGAAGGTGGCGTAGAGCGACTCCAGCTCCCCGCTTCCATCGGGCGACCGTCCCATCTCTCGACGGAGACCGACCAGCTTGGTCGAGGCCTGCAACTCCACAAGACGGAACCCTCCCGCCCCTGCTCCTAGAGCCGCGATCAGATAGGCCTGTTCGGCGGCTTCCAGATCGGGATCGGGGAAGGTCCTCAGAATGTTCCCTCTAACGACGAGGAACTCAGGGTTGGTCAAGACGTCGGGCCCGCCGATCGTGAGTGCCTCATCGATCAGCTCCAGGGCTCGCTCGGAAAGACCCGCGATGTTGTGCACCAAAGCGCGCAGACGGAGCAGATCGGGCCAGAACACCGGGGGCGTGGTCAATCCGTGGTACAGCTCGATTCCCGCCTCGGTCATGGTCAGACCCGTCGCGGGATCGCCCAGATTGGACGTCGCCACCCCCTCGAGCACCGTGGCCAAGGTCCGCCACACCGGATAGTCGTTCTCCTCGGACACCACGGCCAGCTCACGGGCCCGGCCCCGGGCGTCCTCATACCGCCCTCGATACAGGGCGAGGAGACCGTTGTGATGGAGGGCATAGGCGATGCTGTAGGGATGGCCGATCTGGCGTGCCACCTCGAGGGCGTCCTCGACGCGGTCGATCGCCTGCTCCAGCTTCCCGCACTGCCAGAGGAGAATTCCCGAGGCGGTTCGGGCCACGACACCGGTATTGGGGCCGAGGCGAAATCGGCCCGAGTCGTGGACCTGCGGGTCGTGAAGCTCGATTGCCCGGTCGATGTGGGGGAGTCCGGCCTCGAGGTCCCCGGTGAAGGCGGTGGCGGTCCCGTAAACGTAGTGGCCCTCGATCAGCATCGAGTCGTCGCCCGCCTGCTCACCGAGCTCGAGCAACTGCCGGCCTAGCTCCACGACCGCAGGGAATTGGGCGATGCCCATGTAGTAGGTGGCCAGGGCACGAAGCACCGGGAACCGTTGCTCTGGAGTGCCCACCGTCTCCGAGGCCTCCATGGCCCGTTTGTACGCTTCCTCCGTCTCTGGCCCGTAGCCGCGGACGGCCATCATCGCCCGAGCCAGACTCATTCGGAGAGCCAGTTGCTCGGCTTGGAGGTCAGCTGATTGGTCTGCGTAATCGAGCACCCCGATGGCGTCGTTGGCCAGGTCGATGGCCGCTCGGTACCAACCCCTCGTCTCATGGAGAGCCCACATCCCCTCGATCATCCTGAAGATCTGCTCGACACCGTCCCGGGC
>JALDXM010000214.1:0-4688 GCA_032155085.1 Actinomycetota bacterium
ACGCAGGCACAACGGTCCGCGAGCGTCCGCAGGGGGATCGCCTCCCCGGCCGCCACCAGGTTCGCCAGGCAGCCGAACTTGGCGAGCGACAGGCCCAGCGGTTCGAGGACGCCTTCCAGGCGCTCCTCCACGGTCCGCAGGGTCCACATCAGCCGGTACGCCGCCGAGCCGGGCGCGATCTCATTCATACCTGAATCATGCAGCTTGCGAATGAATCCGTCGCGGGAGCCGAGATAGATGGCGCCCTTCCACACCACGGGAGTCGCCTCGAGACAGGACTCGCCCAAGCTGAGCGACCAGAGCCGGGCAGGTGCACGGGGGTCGGCAAGCGAATAGGCCCTGACGTCACCGAGGCATGTGCCTGTGACGAGCGTGTCGTCCACGATCGCCGGTGACGACCAGGAGTGGAACCCGACCGAATCCTCCCAGAGCAGCGCGCCATCGGCCGCGTCTACCGCGATCAGCGACCCCTGATGGGTGTTCACGTAGACCACGCCGTTGCGGACCGCGGGCGTCGACCAAGAACCGCTGTCCGACGAGCCTGCGGTCAGGTCGAGGCCCCAGACCCTCGGGTCACCGTCCGAATATGGGTTGAGCTTGATCAGCTGGCCCACTTCCCGGTTTCGCTCCATCTCGGTGGCCCCCATTTGAGAGGGCTCATGCTCGATCGAGACGTAAAGCATCCCCTCCGCGTCAGTGGTCATCGTGGCGTCGATGTCGCCCCCGGCGTAGTAGTCGAACACGATGGGAGCGTTGCCGTTGCGCACGTCAGATACATCGAGCCCGACAATCCGGCCGCCCGAGTTGGAGAAGTAGACCCGCTGGTCGAAGACGAGGACCGAGCTCTCGATAGAGACGTTGCGCCCCGAATTGGACAGGAGCGCCTCGTCGTAGCCGGGCATCTGAACCAGCTTGACCGGGTCAACGACGACCTTGCCCTCGGCGTCATAGCCGCGGTTCAGTTGGATGGCGAAGAACCACCCGTTCTCCCCACCCTCATACATGATGTCGTCCACGATGGCCGGGTTCGAGTCCCAGTCGTCGTTCCAGATCCCGTTGACCTCGCTGGCGTCCATGGACCACAGGACGGTCGGCTCGTCACGGTCGAGGGCCACGATGCGAAGCTGGTTGTCCCGGGACCCGAAGTAGAGGAGGGGAAACCCGTCCGGGTCGAGGGTGACCGACCCTTTGATGAGGTCGCCGGTCTGGAGCTCCGGCCTCAGGTCCTGTCCGGTGGCGGCATCGACGAAGTGGACCGCCGCGTCATACGCCCCGAACACCAACTCGGTGATTCCGTCTGGCCGCTCCCACAAAGCAGGCTGGCCGGTCCAGCCCATGCCACACCAAATCCGGGTGACCCCTCCCTCCGAAGAGGGGCTGCACATCTGCTCGTCGGGATAGCGCCACTCGACGGTGGGAGTCTCCGGCACCGGCCCCGTCCCGTAATAGGTCCTGGTCGGGCTGCCCCGGAACATCGTCATCCCCACGGTGCTCCCCCACGGCTGCCCGATGGTGAATGCAGGAACGGTCCCAGGCTCCCGATTCTGTGGCGGCTGGGTCGTGGAGTTGACGGCAGCCGACGTCGTTGGTGTCAAGACAGTCGAGCCCGTTGCTGGGGTGGCCGTCGACGATGGTGCGGCCTGGGGGGCGGTCGACGATCCCGACGACTGGTCGTCGCGTGTGACGAGGAAGACGGCCAAAGCAAGGACGAAGCCGGCAGCGACGACCATGATCACCTGGCCTGCCCGCTCGTTCATCTTCTCGTTCTCCTAACACTCAGCCTCACCTGTCAGCACAGGATGGCCATGAGTTTCGATGTATGCGGGGATCAAGCAGGCGTCGATCGTCCCATCCGGGGCCACTACGGCCCTCGCCACCGCCGTGGTGGCGCTTGCCACCGAGTTGTGCGGCCACACGAAGTTGCCTAGCGACCAAAACACTGCGGCGTCACCCACCCTCTCGAGAGGCTGCATCCGGTGCGGGTGATGGCCGAAGATCACGTCCGCCCCTGCCGCGACCATTGCCCGCGCCCGCTCGATGTCATCAGGTCGAGGGGTGGTGTCGAGCTCCCTGCCCCAATGCACCGTGACGACCACCAGGTCGGCAACCGATGCGGCGGTCTCGACGGCCTCGACCATCGAGGGGGTGTCGTCCCCGTTACGCATGCCAGGGCGGTCGTCGGTTGCGTAGAGGCTCTCGTCGGGAGAGGCGACACCACCGAAGCCGACCACGGCCACCTTCCAACCCGCGATTTCGAAGAGCGCCGGCTCCCCCGCCTCGGCAGCGTTGCGACCGGCGCCGACCGGAGCCACCCCGGCTGAGGTGAGCTGAGCCCGTCCGTCGACAAGGGCCTCTTTGCCAAAGTCGCCAGAGTGATTGTTACCCAGGTTGGCAACATCGATGCCGTTCGACGCCAGGGAAGGCAAGGCTGCCGTCGGGCAGCGAAAATTGAAATCTCTCTCCAGCGGTGAGCCCACATCGGAGGGGGTGCATTCCAGGTTGATGACGGTCAGGTCGTCCTCGAGGAAGAGCCCGTTGAGGCCGGACCAGGCGTGGTCCCAGCCATGGGCCCCTAAGGCCGGGATGTAGTTGGCGTCGACCGCAACGTCACCTGTCCCCTGTATCACCAGATGACCCTTGGCGACCTGCGTGGCGGTTGTCGTGGTGGGTGGGAGCGTGCTGGTCGAAGCGGCGATCGTCGTGGTGGTACCTGCGTTCGTGGTACTCGCGACCTCGGATACGAGTGCGGTCGTCGTCGTGGCCTGTTCCACAACGACGGTGGAGGGTGTGGTTGCCGCTTCGATGCCGGGACCCCAGACAGTGAACGCGGCTAGCCCGGCCAGGGCGCCACCTATCAACACGACGAACAACCTGAGGGAGCGTGACACGCCTCGATCAGGCTAAGACCCTCGGTGGCGATAACCGATGACCGTCGAGATCAGAGGATCTGACTGAGGAACACCTTGGTCCGGTCCTCGCGCGGGTCGGTGAAGAAATGCTCCGGGGTGCCCACCTCGACGATCTCACCATCCGCCATGAACACCACACGGTTGGCGACAGCCCTGGCAAAGCCCATCTCATGGGTGACGACGATCATCGTCATCCCTCCCCGAGCCAGCTCGACCATGACGTCGAGCACCTCTTTGATCATCTCTGGGTCGAGAGCAGAGGTCGGCTCGTCGAAGAGCATGACCTTGGGTTGCATGGCCAGGGCACGGGCGATGGCGACCCTTTGCTGCTGGCCACCGGAGAGCTGGCCGGGGTACTTTCTCGCCTGCTCGGGGATCTTCACCCTGGTCAGCATCTGCATCGCCAGTGCCTCCGCTTCCTTCTTGGGCAACTTCCGCACCTGGCGTGGAGCGAGGGTCACGTTGTCGAGAACGGTGAGGTGGGGAAAGAGATTGAACTGCTGGAACACCATCCCGGTCTCCCGACGCACCTCCTGAATGTTGCGCAGGTCGTCGGACAGCTCGATGCCATCGACCAGGACGCGGCCGGCGTCGTGTTTCTCGAGGCGGTTGATGCATCGGATGAGAGTCGACTTGCCCCCGCCGGACGGACCGATCACCACGACCACCTCCTGGAGACCGACCCTCATATCGATCCCCTTCAGGGCCTGGAAGTCGCCGAAGAACTTGTCCACGCCCTCCAGCTCGATGATGGCTTCACCCTGCGCCTTCGTGGCATCGGTGTAGTCAACCGCCATCGTCATCGTTCCCCCACTCCCAGCTTTCGCTCCAGTCTTCGCGATTCACGGGACATGGTGTAGCACCCGACCCAGAACACCAACGCGGCGAAGGACAGGGTGACTACGAACAGACCCTTGCCCAAATAGGCAGGCTGTGAATTGACCACGAATGTTGCCTCCAAGAGTTCGGTGATGCCGAGGACCGCCACCAGAGTGGTGTCCTTGAACAGGCTGATGAACTGCCCGACCATGGCGGGGATGGTGGCCCGGAGTGCCTGGGGCAGCACGATCAGACGCATCGTCCTCCATGGAGCCAACCCCACCGCCTGGGCCGCCTCGACCTGGCCATGCGGCACGGCCTGCAGGCCGCCCCGCACCACCTCGGCGATGTAGGCAGCCTCGAATGCGATGATGCCGATGAGCATCCGCGTCACGAAGCCAGGGCGAACGTCTCTCGGAATGAGGAAACCGACGGCGAACGCACCGGCGATGAGCACGGTGATCAGGGGTATCCCCCTCACGAACTCGATGTAGGTGACCGAGATGGTCCGGATCACCGGCAGCGACGAGCGTCGGCCGAGCGCCAGGAGCAGCCCGAAGGGAAAGGCCACCAGGATCCCGGCGAAGGTGAGAAAGAGGTTGAGGTGCAGCCCGCCCCAGCCCTGCCAACCGACCCCACCGAACCCGGCCAGGACGACGTATGAGCCAGCAACGAGGAGGAGAGCGAGCAGCCACATCCATCTCCTGATTGCCTTGGGCAGTACCCGGCCCAGGTAGTAGGCGCCCAGGCCTGCTGCCAACGCCCCGATGGTGAGGAGGGTGGGGGTGATGGTGGTGGTCAAGAAGAGGATGACCGCGATGAGTGCCAGGATCGGCCAGAAGCGAAGGATGATCTGACGGAAGGAGGTGGGCTTGTGAGGCAGCCCTGCCTCCATGGCCCGGTCACGCGCCCCGGCGGCAAGTGACCCGCCCACCGCCCCGAACATCACCGCCCAGCAGT
>JALDXM010000215.1:0-4591 GCA_032155085.1 Actinomycetota bacterium
GTCTGGACCCAAAGGTCCAGTGCCGCCCTCGACCGCTCCGGATCTGACCCCCAGCTCTCGGTGAGTGCTCGGTAGAGGATCCTCCCCCGCTCCTGGGGGTCGGGCTCGAGACGTCCTCTGACCGGGACGTCGGCCCGGACGCCGTGCTTGAGATGGAGGGTGAACTCGGGGTTGGCCACGATGTTGGCTACCCAGTCTCGCTTGAAGCCCGGCCGACCGGTCAGATAGAGCTCGCCGTCGAACTGGTGGAAATAGATCTCGATCCGACGGGGCTGTCCGGTCTTCCGCCCGATCGTTGTTATGTCTGCGACGCCCCCGCGATCGAGAGCCTCTCGAACGGCAGTTTCCATGCACCGAAGAACCCAGGTCAATGGCAGCTTGTTCCGGGGTCGGATAACTTGCGATCAATGGGCCAATTGATCGAAGTCGAGGCCAGCCCCATGGGCCAGGTGGCACTGTTCTCGACCGACCGATCCATCACGGGCCAGGACGGCGTGACAGTCGGGCGGGGGGAGTCCCTGGGGGGCGACCCACCCCACGATCTCGCCCGGCGGCTGTTCGACGCCGATGATGCGATCGATCACGTCCACGTCTTGTCCAACACCGTGTCAGTCAGACGCAGCCAGAGCTGGGACGACATGACAGTCGACCGCGCGCGGGACGTCATCGCCAACCTCTTCATCCACTACGGCGCGGCTGCTCCCGGCGCGGATGATCTCGAGCACCTCAGAGAACAGAACTACAACGCCACCCTGAGCCACATCAGGGCACACAACGAAGACCTTTGGGTGATGAAGGTCACGCCCGACGATCCCATCGACCCGTTCCTCCCCGGTCAGTACACCACCCTTGCGCTCGGGTACTGGGAGCCGCGCGCCGATGAGGCCCACGACGATCTCAAGCCGGATCAGGATCAGAAGATGGCTCGTCGCTCCTACTCCGTCTCCAGCTCGATGATCGACGAGACAGGCGAGCTTCTCCCGCCTCACACGCCCGACGTCGAGTTCTACATCGTGAAAGTGAAGCCGGGCCAGGAAGAAATCCCGGCCCTGACCCCGCGCCTGTTCATGAAGGAGGAGGGCGATCGCCTCTTCATGGGTCGCAAGTTCACCGGGCACTACACGCTCGAGGGAGTTCAGCCCACCGACAACATCGTCTTCCTCAGCACAGGGACCGGCGAGGCACCCCAGAACGCGATGATCGCCGAGCTGCTCCGTCGAGAGCACGAGGGCCGGATCCTCGATGTGGTCTGCGTCCGTTACAAGGCTGACCTCGCCTATACCCGGGAGCATGCGGTCCTGGTCGATCGCTACCCAAAATATCGATACGTGACTATCACCACCCGTGAGCCAGAGAACGAGGAGAGAAAGGTCTACATCCAGGACTTGATCGCCAGCGGTCGGATCGAGGAGGAGCTAGGGGCTCCACTCGACCCCGCCGGCACGCATGTGTTCCTCTGTGGCAACCCGGCCATGATCGGTCTCCCCAAATGGACCGACGATGGGCTCGTCTTCCCCGAGACGCTCGGGGTTTGCCAACAACTGCACGAGCGCGGATTTGTCATCGACCACCGGAAGGAGCGGGGCAACGTCCACTACGAGGAGTACTGGACGGACCGCTGAGAGCCGCCCCTCACGACACCTGAAGGAAGAGCCGACCCCGGGCCGAATCACCTATCACAGCTCGCGTCAGGTTTGTTGCGTGCCGGAACGCGGTAAGGAACAGACAGCAAGGAAACGGCATGGATGTGTCCCACGAATTTGCCAATGCGCCCGCCTCGGTGCGCGCGGCCCGCGAGTTCGTGGAAGACGCGCTGAGGCCCTTCGGACTCGACGATGTCGAAGCGCGCATCGTCGTCTCCGAATTGGCCACCAATGCTGTGAGGCATGCTCAGACACCGTTCACCGTCGCGGTCGACGTAGGGCCGAGCACCATCCGAATCGAGGTCGAAGACGGGGCCGGGGCAGTGAGAATTGCTACCGAGATGGCGTCGGAGCGGACCGGCCGGGGCCTTCGCATCGTCGAAGCCGCCGCCAGTTCGTGGGGTGTTGACCTTCGGGGCGAGAAGAAGGCGGTCTGGATAGAGCTGCCGGCGGTCGCCTCAAGCTGACCCTGAGGCCCGCTCACGTCGCTGCGCCTCGGCCACGGCGATGGCGGTCATGTTGACCACGTCGTTCACCGACGCGTCGCGCTGCATGACATGGACCGTTTTGGAGAGCCCGCTCAGGATTGGACCGATCACCTCCGCGTCACCCAGCCGGTTGAGAAGCTTGTAGGACGCATTGGCCGCGGTCAGGTTCGGGAACACCAGGACGTTGGCCGCCCGGCCCAACGGGCCCTTGGGCCGGCGATCGATGAGGAGATCGGGCATCACCGCGGTATCGGCCTGCATCTCGCCATCGACGGGAACGTCCGGACGGGCCAGGCGGAAGAGCTCGACGGCCCGCCGCACCCGCGCCGGCTCGCTGCCGCCGGCGGAGCCGAAGTCCGAGTAGCTGATGAAAGCCACCCGAGGGCTCCGCGAGAAATCCTCTTCAGCCGTCGTGGTCGCGGCCAATGCGATCTCGGCGAGTTGCTCGGCTGTCGGCTCGATGTTGACGGCGCAGTCGGTGAAGAAGAACGCCGTCCCACGAACCACGACGAGATAGACCGAGCTGACGATGGATCGCCCTTCCTCGACCTGAAGAACCTGCAAAGCAGGGCGGATGGTCTCCGGGTAATAGCTGCTCAACCCTCCGATCACTGCGTCCGCTGTCCCTTCACGCACCATCAGACAGGCGTACATGGCCGGGTCCTCGGTCTGTTTCCGTGCATCCAGTAAAGACAAGCCCTTGTGTCTTCTCAGCTGCTCGAGGATCAGGGCGTATCGGTCACGCTCCGCCTCCTCCTTGATGTGGTCGACCACCTCGATCCCGTCGATGGAAAGTCCTGCCTCTTCGGCCATCCCCTGTATCCGCTCCGCATCGCCGAGCAAGACAACGCTGCCGATGCCTTCATCTGTCACCCTGCGAGCCGCCCTGATCATCCGCACATCCTCGGCGTGGGGATAGACGATCTTCTTGGGCTGCTCCATGGCCCTCGCAGTGATCGCATTGATCAACTCGTACGAGGCGTTGAATCTGGTCTGCAGCTGGGCGATGTACTCGTCGAAGTCCGTGATCGGGGCACGGGCCAGACCCTCTTCCATCGCCGCCCGAGCCACCGCGGGAGCAACCCGCCAAAGCACCCTGGGATCGAACGGCTTGGGGATCAGGTACTCGGGCCCGAACTGGAGCCTGTCGAGGTCGTAGGCACGGAGGACCGAGTCGGGCACCGGTTCCCTGGCCAGGTCGGCCAGGGCATGCACGGCAGCGATCTTCATCTTTTCCGACACCGCCTTGGCCCTGACGTCGAGGGCACCCCGGAAAATAAAGGGAAAACCGAGGACGTTGTTGACCTGGTTCGGGTAGTCGCTGCGACCCGTGGCCATGATCACATCGGGACGGGCGGCGACAGCGTCGGGATAGCTGATCTCGGGGTCGGGGTTGGCCAGCGCGAACACGATGGGCTCCTCCGCCATGCTCTGGATCATCTCCTTGCTGACGGTGCCGGCAATGGACACTCCAATGAAGGCATCCGCCCCTACCAGAGCGTCTTCCAGGGTCCGGGCGTCCGTGTCGACAGCGAACTCACGCTTTATGTCGTTGAGGTCGTCGCGGGCCGTGTGGATCACCCCGACCGAGTCGATCATCAGGATGTTCTCCGGGCTCATGCCCAACTCGATGAAGAACCGCGCCGTGGCGATGCCCGCCGCCCCGGCACCGGCGAACACCACCTTCACCTTGGCGATGTCGCGTCCGGTCAGCTCCAGGGCGTTGAGAAAGGCGGCACCGCCGATGATCGCCGTCCCGTGCTGATCGTCGTGGAACACCGGGATGTCGAGACGCTCGCGGAGCGTCTGCTCGATGACGAAGCACTCCGGAGCCTTGATGTCCTCGAGATTGATGCCGCCGACCGTCGGGGCGAGCATTTCGCAAAACCGGATCACGTCCTCGGGCTCGGTCGCATCGATCTCGAGGTCGAATACGTCGATATCGGCGAAGCGCTTGAAGAGGACACCCTTTCCCTCCATCACCGGTTTGCCGGCGAGAGGGCCGATGTTGCCGAGTCCAAGGACCGCGGACCCGTTGGAGACGACTGCGACCAGGTTTCCCCGATTGGTGAAACGGAAGGCGGCGTCGGCGTCGTCGGCAATCACCATGCACGGCTCCGCCACACCCGGGGTGTAAGCCAGGCTCAGGTCGGCCTGAGTTGCGGTGGGCTTGGTGGACCGGATAGCGGTCTTGCCCGGCGTCGGCTTCTCGTGATATTCGAGAGCTTCGGAGAAGGTTGGTTTGCCGGCCATCGGTTGGTGAGCCTATTCAATTGCCGACCGACTTCGCCCTCGGCAACCCTCAGTTCCCCTTCAGCCACCCACATGCGACAATTGCCGGGACCGATGATGACTTCCAACCTGCCCATATATCAAGACAACGGCTACAAGGTGATGGCCGGGTGGCGTGTCGGGCATGCCCCGGAGGAGTCGACGACCCGATCTGGCCTATTGGTCCCC
>JALDXM010000216.1:0-4542 GCA_032155085.1 Actinomycetota bacterium
TCGCCGAGGAAGGCGAGGAGCTCCGACAGCCCCGCAGGCGCATCGATGTCACGCCCGTAGGCGGCGAGGTCCTGGGCGACCAGCACAACCTCTTTCACGCCGGCCGACACCAGCTCAGATAGCTCCTCTCGTATCTCCACCGGTCGTCGCGAGCGCTGCTTGCCCCTGATCGAGGGGATGGCGCAGAAAGTGCACGGCTTGTCGCATCCTTCAGCGACCTTCAGATAGGCGTAGGGCACATCGGGCACAGGACGGCCGGTGGCATGAAGAATGTCCATGACGGGTCGTCGGCGAAGGCCTACCGGCTCCCACCCGGTAAGCCGGTCGACGGCACCCACCAGCTCGCCGTATCGATCGATGCCGAGCACGAGATCGACTTCGGGAAGCGCCGACTCGACCTCGGAGCCGAATCGCTGCGCCATGCAACCGATCACCACCGCCGTTGCTCCAGGCCGCTTCCGATCCTCGAGATCCAGGATGACCTCGACCGACTCGGCCCGTGCCTCTTCGATGAAGGCACAGGTGTTGACCATCACCACGTCGGCATCCTCGGGGCGGTCCGCCCAGCCATAACCCGCCTCGGAGAGCATGGCGATGATCTTCTCGGAGTCGACCTGGTTCTTGGCGCACCCGAGCGTGCTCAGCCAGATGCTGGGAGCGGGCATCGGATGGAGCATAGGAACCAACCAAATTGGGACGGGATCGTGTCGTATTTGACACGTATCGCTCCCAATTTCGGGCTACTCCCGGGAGGACTCGACCACGACGAGGAGATGGCTGGAACCGACCGCGTCGGCGAGGGTGTTCCAGGTCGAGATGCTCACCTGGCCGTCTTCCTCGATCTCGGCGCAGGCGAGGTGCACCGCGTCCACCAGTGGGGCCAGGTTGTGGTCCAGCTCATAGGCCTGGGCGACCGCGATCCGCGCTTCGGCCACATCGTGTATTGCAACGGCCCGGATCGCCTCCTCTGCGAAGGTCTCAGCCTTCGCGTTCATCAGATCTCTCGGAACAGGTAACGGCGGAGGATGTCGATCCGGTCATCGACCGATTCGGGCTCGAGGTACCAAAGCATGGCCGCCACCGTCGAGAGCAGCGGGTTGCCGTCCTGGGGGGTGAACGAGAACCCGAACACCTCGTTCCCGTTGCGAACGGCGAGCGTGTCGAGGGAGACAACCGTCTGGCTCAGGATGCGCCCGAAGTAGCCATGGTCACGCCCAAAGGAGAACACCTGGTTGGCCGACTTCTTGTGGGTGACCGCCACTCTGGTGTTGGCCATGAGACGCTCTTTGGCGTCGTCGACCGTTATCTCCTCGTCCAATCGGATGGCGAACTGAATCGAGTGCATGTATTGGGTGTTCAGCTTCACGGCCGATGAGTAGAGGTTGAGGTCGTACCCCATCGTCCCAAACAGCTCGTGGGCGTCCCGGGCGTGATGCGTGCCGAACCTCTCGTCCTTGTGGCCTTCGACGGTCGGGCTGGCGACGAACCCATCGTCCTGGCTGATGTCATTGGCACGACGCATGCACAGGAAACGGCCGTCTTCGAGATGACTGGTGCCATCGGAGTCGATCGCGAGTGACCGGATGAGGGCCGCGATGTTGTGCGTGTTGCAAGACACGATTTGGAGGAATCGGTCGTCGCCGGCGACGAGGGCCGAGTCGTTGATGCCGCGGGCGTACATCTTCCCGAAGCCGAACTCGGAGCCCTGAGCCATGAAGCCCCGCGGCCCGTCGGCTGCGTTGTAGAACTCTTCCTTCATCCCGTTGCCAACCGGGGTGCAGTCGATTACGACGGTGGCCCGCTCGATGGCCTCCCGTGCCTCGAACTTGGGGGCATGACCGAGCTCCTGGAACGACTCGAAGCGCTCCTCGTCGACGGAGAGGACCGCTCCCCTGCCCTCCAGGTCGGACACCTTTGCCTTCTCAGTCAACAGAGGGGTGCGTTTGTGGAATGTCACCTCGTCGATGCCGAAGTGCTCCTTGTTGTCGGCGAGGAGGCCGATCAGTGGCTCACCGATTGTGCCCGTGCCCACCACATGGACGATTTTCATTGCGGACTCCCTCCGAGAACTTCACAGTTCCTGTGGCTCAGATTACTTGCCCCTGCTTTGCCATTCCGAAACGCCGACCCGGACGAGGACCTCACAGCCGATTGGGACGAACCCACAGGCGAGGAAGGAACGCAGCGAGCGGGCATTGCCCGGGGCGACGGCTGCGAAAAGGAGCTCTCCCTGCGGGGTCATCTTCAACGCCCGGTCGATCAGGTCACGGCCACGTGGCCCGTCGGTGTTGTTCTCCACACTCATTTCCCACCTGCCCCCGAGCCCCACGCCCAAGGTGAACAAACCGTCCGCCGCCCCATACGCCTGCACGTCTTCGCGTCGCGCCCGTGCGTAACGGACACGGGGGTGATCATCGAGGCCTGGATTGGCCCGCATCGTCCCGCCGCCTTTGCCCTCGGCATACATCGTGACATCGATCGACCCGACCGCGCCGTCCGGTCCGGCCATCCGCAGCAGGATCCCGGGGTGCAGCGCTCCACCGAAACCGTCGGGCGCCAGATCTGAGACGTCGGCTGCCCCGAGGCGGCTGGCGATGAAGGCGTGCCCGCTGAAGCACACGACCGCCTCCCAGCTACCCCCGAGATCCGGCAAATAGGTGACCTCACCGTCGACATCGGGGAACCTCCCGGCCGCGGCATCGTGAAAGATGGCCAGGAGCGGGTGCACCCGGTCACGTTATCGACGGGTGAGGGTCAGAACTGCTCCTGCTCCGTGGAGCCCTCGAGGGCGAGCGTCGACGAGCTGCCCCCGCCGACCACCTGGCTGACCAGGTCGAAGTACCCCGCTCCCACCTCGCGCTGGTGCCGGGTCGCGGTGTACCCGTCCGCCTCCAGGGCGAACTCGCGGTCCTGGAGCGCTACGTAGGCCGGCATTCCCGCCTCGGAGTAGCCACGGGCCAGTTCGAACATCGAGGCATTCATGGCGTGGAAGCCGGCCAGCGTGATGAATTGGTACCGGTATCCCATCGTGCCCAGCTCCTTCTGGAAGCTGGCAATGGCTGCCTCATCGAGGTGCTTCGACCAGTTGAAGGATGGTGAGCAGTTGTAGGCCAGCATCTTCCCCGGGTGCTCGGCATGGATCCCCTCAGCGAAGGCGCGAGCCTCCTCGAGGTCGGGCTTCGCCGTCTCACACCAAATGAGATCGGCGTACGGGGCGTAGGCCAGACCTCGACTGATGGCCGACTCCAGCCCCCCGGTGACCCGATGAAAGCCCTCCGCGGTCCGCTCTCCGGTCAGGAAGGGGCGGTCCCGCTCATCGACGTCCGAAGTGAGCAGTGTGGCCCCGTTGGAGTCGGTGCGGGCCACGATCAGGATGGGGACGTCCATCACATCTGCCGCGAGCCTGGCCGCCTGCAAGGCACGAATGTGCTGGGAGGTCGGGACCAGGACCTTGCCCCCCATGTGCCCGCATTTCTTCTCCGCCGCGAGCTGGTCCTCGTAGTGAACCCCGGCGGCTCCGGCCCGGATGAATCGCTTGGTCAGCTCGAAGACGTTGAGAGGGCCGCCGAACCCGGCCTCACCGTCGGCGACGATCGGAACGAACCAATCGATCTCGGTGTCACCCTCGGCCCAATGGATCTGGTCGGCCCGGCGGAGGGCGTTGTTGATCCGCTCCACCAAGGCAGGAGCCGAGTTGGCCGGATACAGCGATTGGTCGGGGTAGACGTCTCCGGCCAGGTTCCCGTCCGCGGCAACCTGCCAACCCGAGAGATAGATCGACTTGAGTCCTGCCTTCACCATCTGCACTGCCTGGCCCCCAGTGAGAGCGCCCAACGCGCTCACGTAGTCCTCGGAGCCGAGCAACTCCCAGAGTTCGATCGCCATCCGGTTGGCCAGGGTGGACTGCTCCCGGATGCTCCCCCGGAGCCGCACCACATCCTCTGCCGTGTAGTCCCGGACTACACCCTCCCAGCGGGGATTGGCCTTCCAGTCGTCGGCCAGGCGACTGGCCTCGTTGGCAATGTGCGACATCTCTTCTCCCTCAGTTGATCAGCTCATATGCCGGAAGTGTCAGAAACTCGACGAAGCGGTCACCCAAAGCGACATCCTCGAAGACCTTGCGGGCCGCACCGAGACGGTCCCGATGCGGATGTTCGGCCTGCTCGAGCGTCTCCACCAGCGAGCCGGCTATGGCCCGGACCCGCTCCTCGGTGATTGGCTCGCCGTCCTCGGTTGAGACGTCGTGACGCAGCCACTGCCAGATCTGAGACCGGGAGATCTCGGCGGTGGCGACGTCCTCCATGAGGTTGTCGATGGCGGCCGCACCGGTCCCAGATAGCCAGGCCGCGAGATAACGGATGCCAACCGACACGTTGGTGTCCAGGCCCGTCGACGTGACTTGCCCCTGGAAGTCGAGGTCGAGCAAGTCGGAGGCACTCACGTCCACTTCGTCACGCTGGCGGTCGACCTGGTTGGGACGGTCCCCGAGCACCGAGTCGAACTCGGCCATGGCCACCTCCACCAGATCGGGATGGGCCACCC
>JALDXM010000217.1:0-4539 GCA_032155085.1 Actinomycetota bacterium
CCCGAGCTCAGGACGTTGTTGCCTCCTTCGAGGGCATGGTGCTCCAGGTACTGGTCGACGAGAAGGGCTGTCATCTCTACGCCGTCTTTGGCGCCTCCATCGCCCACGAGGACGAGGCGACGCGGGCAGTCGTCGCCGCCCAGAGTCTGGTGGGGAACGGGGGGAAGCCCTCCCGTGTGCGTGTCGGGATCGCCAGTGGCGCTGTCTACGTCGGCGCTTATGGCGGTGAGCAGCGCATGACCTTCGGGGTGATCGGTCCCAGCGTCAATCTGGCGGCGAGACTCATGCAGAAGGCACCGGCGGGCTCGATCTATGTCACCGAGAAGATCGCCCGACAGAAGGGCCAGCACGTGGAGTTCGAGGAGATCGGGCCCGCCGATCTGAGGGGCATCGCCCACCCCGTCACCATCTTCCGTGCGCGGCCGACCGTGTCGAAGACGGCAGAGGCCCGACCGGCCAGGGCGGCCGTGCAGATGATCGGACGGGACGAGGAACGGGGCCTGCTTGCCGCCGGGCTGGCTCGGCTGCAGAGCGGAGAGGGCGAGTCTTTCATCGTCGAAGGCGCAGCCGGCATCGGGAAGACCCGTCTCATCGCTGACTTCGTGGAACGGGCCGCGCTCATGGGCACTCGGGTGATCACAACGGCAGGCGAGGAGATCGAACGGGCGACGGCTTTCTTCGCCTGGCGATCGGTGCTCCATCAACTATTTGGAGGAGGCGACGACTCCGAGGCGAGGCTCCTCGAATTCATGGCGGCCGACCCCTGGCTGGCCGTGCGGGTAGGTCTGCTCGATTCCATCGTCTCCACCCCCGTCGAAGACACCTATCTCACCGCGGGCATGGAACCAGGCCTGCGGATGGAGAACACCTATCAGCTGCTGACCGCCGTCGTGGGACAGGCCGTGCGATCCGACTCTCTGGTGATGGTTCTGGACGACGGCCACTGGATGGACTCGTCCTCGTGGGCGATGGCGGAGCGAGTGGCGCGTGAGGTCCCCTCCCTGATGGTGGTGATCGGCACCCGTCCGTTCGGCGACTCCCCGCCCGAGGAGTACCGGCGGATGCTCGACGACGACTCGACCACCCACATCGTGCTCGCGGAGCTGGAGTCGACCGATGCCCTCGAGCTCGTCGAGTTCTCACTAGGTGTCACCAGCTTGCCCGGCCCGGTTTCCGAGCTGATCGTGGAGCAGGCCGGCGGCCATCCCTATTTCAGTGAGGAAATCGGCTTCGCCCTTCGCGATGCCGGGCTGCTGATCATCGAGAACGGGGAGAGCCGTCTCGCCCCGGAGGTTCACGACCTGAGCGAGATCGACTTCCCCCAGAGCGTCCAGGAAGTCATCAAGGGCCGGTTCGATCGCCTCAGCGTCTCGGAGCAGACCATCCTGAAGGTGGCGAGCGTGATCGGCCGGGAGTTCGATTCAGAGACCGTCGCTGAGGTCTATCCGGTCGACATCACCGCCTCACAGGTGGAGGACAACCTGCAGGCGGTGGTGCCGCTCGACCTGATCCTGCCGGTCGTTGGTGACGAGGGCCGGTATCGATTCCGCCACGCCATCACCCGTGACATTGCCTATGGCCTGCTTCTCTACTCGCAGCGACACGAGCTTCATGCCGCCGTCGCCCGCTGGATGGAAGCCCAACACGCCGACGATCCCGATGCGGTGCTGGCCCCCCTGGCCTATCACAGTCGCAACAGCCTGTCTCCGGAGTCGACTCCCGAGGAGGTCGATCGAGCCCTCGACTACCTGGGCAGGGCTGGGCGGAAGTCACTCCGCAGCTTTGCCCATCGAGAAGCAATCGGCTTTCTCAACGATGCCGTTGCCATTGCTTCCGGGGAGGCCCGGGGCGACCTCGCGGGAGTGAGGGCCGGCACCCCGGTCCCGGATCGGGTGAGGGCTCGTTGGGCCCAGGACCTGGCCGAGGCCCACCTGGGGATGGGCCGGGTCGATCAGAGCGCCCTCCATTTCGAGGAGGCTTTGCAGCTCCACGGCCACCCGATGGGCAAGGGCAGGCTCGGGGTCGGGACCCGTCTCCTCGGTGCTGCCGCACTTCAGGCCGGACACCGGGTCACCGGATTCCAGGGCCGTGAGATGGATCCCGAGGAACGTGACGAGCTGATCGAGGCAGCCAGTGCCTACGAGCAGCTGATGAAGATCTACTACTACGCCAACGACCCCGGGTCCCTGATCACCGCAGCGGTGTCCGGGCTGAACCTTGCCGAGCGGGCCGGGACGTCACCGGTGCTGGCCCGGATCTACGCCAACATGAGCATCGTCAGCGGCATCGTGCCGCTCCACAAGTTGGCCAGGACCTATCAGCGGCGGAGCCGGGAGGTGGCCGATGAGGTCGACCAGATGCCCGAACATGCCTGGGTCCGTCTCTCCACCAGCGTCTACGGGGTGGGGGTCGGCGACTGGGACGTGATCGAGGCCGAGCTCCAGGAGTCCTACGACCTCTACAAGCAGCTCAGCGACTGGCGTCAGCTTGCCGAGAACCGGGGCGTCACCGGCACCATGCTGACCGCGCGGGGTCGTTTCGCCGAGGCCTATTCGCTGGGTGAGGAGCTGCGCGATCTCGGCGCCTGGCGCGATGATGCCCAGGCCGAGTGTTGGGGATGGCTCTATCAGGGCACCGCGCTGCTCAGGCAGGGCGACCCCGGTGAGGCGATCAATCGACTGCGAAACGGGGAGCGTCTGCTCCATGCCGGTGTCGGCGGCGCCAATGTCGGCTGGCTCTACGGGGTGATGGCGGAGACCTATCGGCGTCTCGACGATCCTGACCGTGCGCGAGCTGCGGCCGCCTCTGCAGCGGAGTCGCTCTATTCGGAGCGCCCTGGGGTGGTGTTCGCACTCGATGGATACACCGGTGCGGCCGAGGCCCAGTTCGCGGCTTGGGCGAAAGGCAGCTCACGGAGCGCCGAGACGGCGAAGAAGGCCGCCGAAAAGGCAGTGAAGAAGCTGATCGGGTACAGCAAGGTCTTCCCAATCGGCAAGCCGGCCGCCCTCCGCTACTCGGGACGTTTCAAGGAGCAGGTCGGCGATGCGAGCGGAGCACGTGCGGAATGGGTCAAGGCCCTCGAGGCTGCTCAGAACCTCAAGATGCCCTTCGAGGAGGCGCTGACCAGTTTCAACCTGGGACGTCTCGATGGAGATGCGGAGCGGCTTCAGCACGCCAAGAGTCTCTTCGAGCGCGTGGGGGCACGTCACTTCATCGACCTGACCAACCAGGCCCTCGCCGGTTAGGTGCGGGTCAGCGCCCGACGGGCCACCGTTGTTACCCGACCGCCCCTGCCCACCAGCTCGGTGAGTCTTCGGGCGAGGGGGGACGGTCCTTTCCAGGGCATGCCCCTCATGTAGCGGTAGTGGTCCTCGAGCCGGAAGATGAAGGAGAAGGCGGGCTCGGTGACGTTCCACAACCGGCACAGGGACGCCTTGTGCCCCGAGTGCTGGATGATCCCGTTGACGGCGCGGCGGGCCGCCTCGTTGGCCGCCTCCATGGTCGCCACCGAGGTGAAGGTGCGCACGTAGTCGGAGGCGAGGAAGAAGTTGGAGACCTGGGTGAAGGCCTGGGGTCGAAGCCTCCAGGTGTTGAGGTAGGCGACGAAGAGCGGCTCCGAGTTCTCGCTGATCGGCACGTCGGTCTCGGGGATCATCCCGGGCTTGATCCCTGCGACGAACTGCTCCCGGGTGATGTCGGGGTCGAGGAACCAGCAGTACAACATGTCGTCGGTGAGCGGCTGCTCGTCGAGGGCGTGGGAGCGCTTGAGCTCCTCCCACACCTCGGTCTTGATCTCATCGGACGTGCAGTACTTGGCCGGTTTGTCCACGGTGTTGCCGTTCACGTGCCAGTTGGAGATGTCGACCGAGATCACCCCCTTCACATTCCCGTCGCCGAATGCGGACAGGTGGTAGTTCGCCCAGAACTGCGGCTGGGAGATGGAGGTGAGAGCCCACGGTGAGTCGAGATAGATCGTGTGCCCGTGGGCCAGCGGGACGTCCTCTTTCAGGAAGAACTGGATTCCGTTCATCCACTCGACATAGTTGTTTCCGATCTCCTTGATCCCCTCGAGGGAGGTGTCGGCGGCAAGCAGACCGTCGTCGAGCAACATCGCCATCTTCTCGGCGGGCAGTGCGGCGATGTAATAGTCGGCGTCGTCGAGCACATAGGTGTTGCCGACGGAATCCGACATGTGGACCGCTTCGATATCACCACCGGGACGACCCTGGGTTGGCTTGCAGATGATGCGGTCGATATGCCGATCGAACTGGTAATCGACACCTTTCTTCTGCAGGTACTCGAGCCAGGGGCGGAGCCAGACGTCGTTGGTGGGCCCGTTGAGCACCCGATCGGTGCTGGGGCCGGGGGTGATCATGTCGAGGATCAGGGCCAGCCCGATGTCGCCTTCGACGTGGGCGTTGGCGAGGTGGGCATTGGCGGCGACGAGGGACCTGGTGAGCCCCTCGGCAAGGAACTTCTGATAGCCCTTCGACTTGTTGTCGGCGTCGACGAACTCCCACCAGCCCATCGTCTCGTAGA
>JALDXM010000218.1:0-4537 GCA_032155085.1 Actinomycetota bacterium
CGGGGGAGGAGCTCGGCTTTCTGATCCTTGGTCCCGTCCCGGCCTATGGCAAGACCGCCCCAGGTGACGGTGCGGAAAACCCAGAAGGAGAGGTCGAGGAAAGCCCGGCCCAGCTCCTCGAGCAAGATGGCAACCTCGACTGCTCCGCCTCCGGCGCCACCGTGCTCCTCGGGAGCGTTGACCCCGAGCCAGCCCTGGGCGGCTAGCTTCTCATAGACCTCACGCGGGGGACGCCGTTCCCGGTCGCACTCCCGCACGTATTCCCGGCTGATCTCCTTCTCACAGAACTCGCGGACGGTGGCCCGGAACAGCTCCTGCTCGGGGGTGAATTCGTGATCCATGTGCTCCCATGGGCCAAATGGTGACGACCCGGGCCGATCATATATCGTGCATACTGCAGAACACGACCCTGTGGGAAGAGAGGACAGTGACCACCGGCATCGAGAAGGTGAAGGATCTGGGGGCCCGTCACAGCAACTGGGGACGATGGGGCCCGGACGACGAACGGGGCACGCTGAACCTGGTGACACCGGAGATGGTCGTTGCCGCAGCCGCGCTGGTGAGGCAGGGAAAGACCATCTCGATGGCCCTGCCCTATGACGAGGACGGTCCACAGACCGGGAACCTGGGGAGGTTCAACCCGATCCATCTCATGATCCGGGATGGGGCGGATGCAATCGCCGGCACGTCGATCAGAGACTTCTATGGCGGTGTGGACAAGCATTTCCGCGGCACCGACGACATCGTGATCATGCCCCTCCAGTCGGGCACCCAGTGGGACGCCTTCGGCCACGTCGTCTTCGAGGACAAGATCTACAACGGATACGGGGCGGAGTGGGTGTCGAGCAAAGGAGCCCTCAAGGGCGACGTGGCCAACGCCGCTGGGAGCATGGTGGGCCGGGGCATCCTTCTCGACCTGCCCCGAGCCCTGGACGTCGAATGGCTCGAGCCCGGCCAGCCGATAGGGGCATCTGAGCTGGAACGGGCCGAGGAGCACGCCGGAGTCACCGTCGGAGAGGGTGACTTCGTCTTTGTCAGGACCGGGGCCATGGCCGCCGTCCGGGCTGCCGGGAAATGGGGTGACTATGCCGGTGGTGATGCCCCCGGCCTTGGTCTGGACAGTGTCAGTTGGGTGGCCGGGCGTGACATCGCTGCGCTGGCCGCCGACACCTGGGGTCTCGAGGTGCGCCCCAATGAGACACCTGATGTCGCCCAACCCCTCCACATCGTGTTCATCGTCCACATGGGCCTATGGCTCGGCGAGATCTTCGACCTCGACCCACTGGCCGACGACTGCGCCGCCGATGGGGTCTACGAGTTCTTGTTCTGTGGGCCTCCCCTGCCCTTCACCCGGGCGGTCGGCTCTCCGCTGAACCCGATGGCGATCAAGTGAGGACCTGAGGTGGACCCCGTCCGTTCGATGCTGTTCACCCCGGGCAACCGCTTGGACATGCTGGCCAAGGCAGTGAGCTCGGGGACAGACGCGGTCATCGTCGACCTCGAGGACTCGGTCGCGGTGGACAACAAGCCTGAGGCCCGTGCCAACCTCGCAAGCCTCCCGGAGTCGTCCGTTCCCTATTACGTCCGCACCAACGCGGTTGAGACAGGTCTGCTCTGGGAGGACGTCGTCGCCGCCGGTCGATCGCCCGCGGTGGGAGTGATCGTCCCCAAGGCGGAAGATCCGAAGGTGATCAGCCAGGTGGATGGCGCACTCACCGCGATGGAGCTGGCGTCGGGGCGGGAGACGGGCTCGATCACCCTGATCCCGCTGATCGAGTCTGCCATCGGGGTGCGGCTTACCTACGAAATGGCCCTCGCCAGCGAAAGAGTGGAGTGTGTGATGTTCGGTGGTGGCGAGCAGGGTGATCTGGTTGCCGATCTCGGAGTGGAGTGGACCCCGGTGGGGACCGGTCTGATGCAGGCCCGCTCCCAGGTGCTGCTCAGCTCCCGTGCGGCCGGTGTGCCCTATCCGATGGAGGCCGTCTTCATGGACTTCCGCAACCCCGACGGCTTGCGGGTCGAGTGTGAGCTGGCTCGGACCTTGGGGTATGTGGGCAAGGTGGCGATACACCCAGCACAGATCGAAGTGATCAACGACGTGTTCACCCCTGCCCCCGAAGTGGTGGAGTACCAGCGCAAAGTCCTGGCCGCCTTCGAGGAGGCGGAAGCCCAGGGAAAGGCGTCGATAGCCGTGGACGGGAAGATGGTCGATTACGCCGTGGCCAGGGTGGCCCGGGCGGTGATCGCCCGTGCCGAGGCGGCGTCACGGGCAGGCAAGGAGAGCTGATGGGAAGGAGCCGATACATCGCCGACGGGGTTGGAGTGGCCGTGGTCGGGGCCGGCTCGATCGGCAGCCTCCGCGCCGAGATCTCGCATCGTCATCCCTCGGTCGACTTTCTCGCTGTCTGTGACATCGTCGAGGAGAAGGTGCGACGGCTTGCATCGTCATGCGAGGCCGACGTTTGGAGCACGGACGCGGCCGAGATCGTGACCCGCGACGAGGTGGATGCGGTCATCATCGCCTCGACAGAGGATGCACATTTCGAGCCGGCGATGGCCGCCATCCAGGCCGGGAAATCGGTCCTGGTGGAGAAGCCGTTCACCATCCTCTCCGACGAGGGCCACAAGCTGATCGCCGCTGCCGAGGAGTACGGCGTGTCGATACACACCGGCTTCACCCAGCGTTTTCGACGCCGCTACCTGGCCATCAAGGAGCATGTGCTCAACGGGTACATCGGCGACGTGACCTCGGCCAAGGCCACCATCTACCTCACCCAGGCCGTGGCCCGGTCGGTCATATCCCGGGCCGGCACCACTACGCCTTCGGTCAACACCATGACCTATCTGTTCGACCTCCTCACCTGGTATCTCGGTGGGAAGCTGCCCGCCACCGCCTACGCCGCGGGGTCGAACAAGGGGCGGATCCACGACGAATACGGAGCACTCGACTCCACCTGGTGCGTGCTCACCTACGACGACGGGATGGTCGCCAATCTCGGGGTGAGCTGGGAGCTCCCCGAGTTCTGGCCGGCATATGTGGCCACGATGGACTTCGAGTTGTTCGGTCGGGACGGAGTCATCTCGGTCAAGGACGACCACCGTGACGTGTTGATGGCGTCGCGTCAGCCGGTGCCATCGCCGTACACCCCTGACACGACGATGAACGTCGCCATGCTCGGCTCCTACATGCCGGGCGACTGGGCCCTGGGGGAGCACTTTGGGCCGATGCAGGAGGAGACTCATGCCTTCATCAACAGCGTCGGCACCGGCCGGCCCGACCCGATCCTGGCCAGCGGCGCCGAGGGCATGGACGTGCTCGTCATCTCCCGTGCGGTCGACGAGTCGGCCAGCACCAGAGAAATCGTGACCCTGACCTGGGCAACATGACGGCCACCGGGGGCATGCTCTCCGGCGTGATGGTCCTCGAGCTGGGCCAGGTGATCGCAGGCAACTTCGGTGGCGTGATCCTCGCCGATCTCGGTGCGGAGATCATCAAGATCGAGCCCAAGACGGGGGACACAGCCAGGAACGCCACCATCGCCCCGCTCCACGACGAGAGCGCCATCCATCTCTTCATGAACCGGGGCAAGAAGAGCGTGGTGCTCGACCTCAAGGACCCAAGAGGCCTGGAGATGTTCTTCGACCTCGTCGAGCAGGCCGACGTGGTGATCGACAACTTCCGACCCGGGGTCATGGCCCGGCTCGGCATCGATCACGACAGCCTCAAGGAGAGGAACCCCGACATCATCACCTCGTCTGTGACCGGCTTCGGTGAGTACGGCCCTGCCAAGGACAAGGCGGCATTCGATCTGGTGGTGCAGGCCTACAGCGGGCACGTCGACATCACCGGACCGGCCGACGGGGACCCGGCCCGGGTCGGGATCCCGATCGCCGACATCGCCGGCGGTATCTACTCCTGCATCTCGGTGCTCGCCGCCCTGGTGGGCCGTGAGTTGCATGGGACCGGTGAGCACGCCGATGTCGCCATGCTCGACACCCTCGTTTCGCTCCTTTCCTACGACGCGGTGGATCACCTGAACTCGGGTCGGAAGCTGACCCGGCTGGGGACCGCCCACGCCCACATGGTCCCCTGGCAGGCCTTTCAGACCAGTGACGGTTATGTGGTGGTCGCCGCCCGCGACGAGAAGTTCTGGCAGAACCTGTGCGACGCCATCGGCCGCCCCGATCTCAAGGACGACCCCCGAACAAGGGACAACAAGGCCCGGGTCGCCAACCGGGAGGAGGTCGTGGCAATCCTCAATGACGTCTTTCGGTCCCGGAGCAATGCCGAGTGGCTGGCCACTCTCGACGAGTACGACATCCCCAATGCGCCGGTCAATGACATGGCCCAGGTGTTCGAAGACCCACAGGTTCGGGCTCGGGGCATGGTCGACACCTACAAGCACCCCACCCTCGGGGACATCCGCTACCCGCCCAGCCCGATCAAATGGCGCGACTGGGAAAGGCCCAACGAGCCGGCACCGATGCTGGGCCAGCACACCATCGAGGTGCTCACGACCAGACTGGGACTGGCGGA
>JALDXM010000219.1:0-4537 GCA_032155085.1 Actinomycetota bacterium
GGGCACGTGTCGTCTCGCTCGGCACGGGGGCCACCCTGGCCGAATCGGCGGAACGGCCTGGGGTGCCCGAGATGGTCTGGACCTCCGACCAGGGCCATGTCGCCTACCCGGCATCGAGAGGCATCGTCGTGATGGATACCACCGATGGAAGCTCGACCATCCTGTTGACGGATCGGTCCTTCACCGGCCTGGGAGTCCTCCCTATCGGGAACTCTTAGCCTGAGCACCATGCCCAGCTTCCATGTGCTTCACACCGGTTACGGGGGCGATCGCGTTGCCTCGACCATTTCGTTGATCGAGGCAGGCTCCTCGTTGATCGTCGTCGATCCCGGCATGGTCGCATCGACCAGGCTCATCCTCGATCCGCTCCTGGAGTTGGGGCGGTCGGCCGAGGAGGTCACGGACGTCATCTTCTCCCATCATCATCCCGACCACACGATCAATGCCGCCCTCTTCCCAGAGGCGAGGATCCACGATCACTGGGCGATCTACCAGGGTGACGTCTGGGAGTCGCGGCCCGCAGAGGGCTTCGTGGTGGCGGACGGGGTGACGCTGTGGCACACGCCCGGTCACACCGCCGAGGACATCACCACGATCGTCGCCGCTGAGGGGGAAACGGTGGCCTTCACCCATCTCTGGTGGTACGAGAAAGCGCCCTATCACGACCCTCTCTGCACCGATCCGGAGGGACTCCATGTCGGCAGGGAGAGGGTCCTGGATGTCGCCACCCTGATCGTCCCGGGGCATGGCCCGGCCTTTGTCCCGGACGAATCGACCGCTCGCTAGTTACTCGTTAGATATTCACGATCTCCGAGCGAGTAGATTTACAGCAACTACTGACAGGACCCCCGCATGGCAGCTGGATATTTTCAATGGAAGGGCCGGCTGGGGCCGCTCGACCTGATCCTCGGTGAGACCACGTTCGCCCCGACGACGATCTCGACGCTCGTCGCCGATGCGATGGACGTCGGCGAAGGAGACGTGGTGATCGACGTCGGGACCGGCACCGGGGTCCTGGCCATCATCGCCGCCAAGCTCGGTGCATCGCGAGTGCTGGCGGTGGACAACAGCCCCGAAGTCGAGGAAGTGGGCAGGGCCAATGCCGAGGCGCACGGTGTCTCCGACCGGATCGAGTTCCACCATGGCGATCTCTTCGATCCGCTGGACGAGGGCATCGAGGCCGACGTGATCATTGGCGATGTGTCAGGCGTGCCCGACTCGCTGGCTGCAGTGAGTGGCTGGTTCCCGACCGGGGTTGGTGGGGGCCCCAGGGGAAGCGAACTGCCGATCCGGATGCTGCGCGAGGCCGTGCGACGGCTCAGGCCAGGCGGGCGGGTCTTTCTCCCGACCGGCAGCCTCCAAGACGAGACCGCCATCATCGAAGCGGCCCGTTCTGTCTACAGCAAAGTGGCTGCGCTGAAGGAGAAGATGATCCCCCTTCCGTCACTCATTGCCGAGAGTGAGACGCTCAAGTCGCTGATCGCGGACGGAATCGTCCATCTGGTGCCCAAAGGCTCGAGGTTCCTGTGGGAGTCCCGCGTCTGGCGGCTCTCCGGTGGTTCCGCCACCGGCGAGGCCACCTGAATCGGACCAAGCGTGTGCAACTCGACACGTTGGGCGTGTTCGACTGCACACGCTGCATAGTCTCTGCTCATGGCCGGTTCTGGGCGCACTGAAGAGCTGGCGGCAGGTGACGCCTATCTGGCCGAGGCCGAAGGATCGGTCGCTCAAGTCGCCTCGGACGGTCTGTTCCTCGACCGGACGGTCTTCTATGCCCGTGGTGGCGGCCAGCCCGGCGACGTCGGGGTGATCCGATGGGACGGGGGCGAGGTCGAGGTGCTCGACACGATCCGACGTGATGGCATGCCCTTCCACGTGGTGGCAGAAGGCTCACCGCTGCCCGATCCGGGCACGGCCGTTCACGGCCTGATCGATTGGGAGCGCCGCTATCGGACAATGCGGACGCACACAGCACTCCACGCCCTCTCCGGGGTCATCTTCCGTGACTTTGGGGCCAAGGTGACCGGCGGCAACATGGAGCCGGGGATCGCCCGGATGGACTTCGAGCTGGACGGCATCTCGGTGGAATTCGGCCAGGACGTAGAGCGTCGGCTGAATCAGGAGCTCACCAAGGGGTATCCGACCGAAGTCATCTATATGGCCCGTGAGGAGGCGCTCAAGGATCCCGACCTGATCCGGACGAAGGTGAACTTGATACCGGAGTGGGTGATTGAGATACGGGTCATCGACATCGTTGGTCTAGATCGACAGGCGGACGGTGGCACCCACGTCGCCTCGACTTTGGAGGTAGGCGAGGTGAAGGTCGTCAAGACCGAGTCGAAGGGCAAGGCCAACAAGAGGATGCGCATCGAGCTCCCCGGCGGTTAGCGACCGGCTAACTTCCCGCCAAGCGAGCAGCGAGGCTGAGATGAGCATCGTCGTGGGTTACCTGTCGTCGGAGCGCGGAAATGCCGCCCTCGAGTTGGGAATATCCGAGGCGAAGCTGCGCGACACGGAGCTGGTCGTGGTCCACTCGCTGCACGGGGCTGGTGTCGATGATGACGAAGACGTCGTCGCCAGCGACCGCGAGCTCGAGACCATCGACGAGATGTTGTCGAAGGAGGGGATCATCTATTCGATCCGCAACTACGTGCGAGGCAACTCACCTGCGGAGGACATCGTCGAGGCTGCCCAGGAGTTCGGTGGCGAGCTCATCGTCATCGGCCTTCGACAGCGGACGTCGGCCGGGAAGTTCCTCCTTGGCTCGAATGCCCACGACATCCTCATGAGCGCCCCCTGCCCGGTCCTCACCGTCAGGGTCTGAGAGCGCCCGGTGGCTCGGGCCACAGAGATGCCGGTCCAAATACCACGTACCTAGTACCAAGTACTCATTGATCGACTTCGTCCTCGGGTTTTTCCTCGCCGGTCTACTGGTCCGCGGCTGGTTGCGGGGATTCGTGCGCGAGATCCTCGACCTGGTGGCGCTGGTTGCCGGGCTGTGGATCGCTCTCAACCTCAGTGGCCCCCTGGGGGAGTTCATCACCGAGCGTTTCTCGGTGTCGCCCGAGGTGGCCACGATCGGGGCCGGGATCGTCCTCTTCATCCTGTTCGGCGTGGCTATGAGCATTGCCGCCCACTACCTGTCGAAGATGATGACCCTCCCCGGGCTCAACCTGATCAACCGTCTCGGTGGGGCGGCGGTAGCTGCGCTATGGGGCATCGCCATCGTTCTGGTCATCGTGAACTTGGCCCGGGTGTTGCCCGGAGGGTGGGACGGACAATTCGAAGAGTCGAGCGTCGCCCAGGCGATCGCCGGCCCGGAGGCGGTTCCCCAACGAGTGCTCGAAGGCGTGGCGCCCAATGGGGTTCTGGCATCACTCGCCGTGATCCAGGACATATTCGGCACCGGTTCGGTGGTGCCAGAGGGGAACGAGGCGGTAGCCATCCCGCCCGCGGCTCCGGACGAGGTACGGCAGGTGAGGGAGGAGACGGCCCGGGTACAGGCGATCGTCAATGAGCACCGCACCGGGCTGGGGCTGGCGGCGCTGGGTCGCAGCGCTGCGTTGGATCGCGTTGCCGAGGACCGGGCCGTAGAGATGTACACCGCCGGACGCCTTTCTCGCGATCACCCACCCGGGGCAAGCGTGGGTGTCGACGTCGCCGAGGCAGGGGTCCGGTTGCTGGCGGTGGGTGAGAACCTGGCGCTGGCCAGCAGCACGAGGGCCGCTGTCGACGCGATGCTCCGTTCCCCGACCGCCCTGGCCCAGTTCTCGACGGCCGCCTACGACCGAGCCGGCATCTCCGTCGTCGATGGCCCAACGGGCCGGCTGGTCCTCATCGTCCTGGGTGGGTGACGAGGCGTGTCCATTCGAAATTGGGACGAGAAGGTGTCATATGTGACACGGATGGCTCCCAATTTCGCATGAGACTCAGGACGCGCTGGCCATCACCGGTGTCTTGCGTGCCCGGGACACTGCGACATAGCCGACCCCGAGGAGGACGAGGGCAGCGCCCAGCCACTGGATCGGCGACGGTTGCTCGGAGAAGATGAGGACCGCCCAGATCATGGTGAGGACCGGCTGGAGGAGGATGATGGTCGCGGTCTCAACGGCGGGGAGCCGGGGGAGGGCGTAACCGATCAGCAGCCAACCTGCTACCTGTGATGTGAGGGCGAGGGTGAGAAGCCAGCCGTGTGCCGGCCAGGCGGGGACAAGATCGAGCTCGCCGAAGGGAAGGCCGATCACCAGGATGGCGAGGGCAGCCCCCGCAGTTGACTCGAGGAGGGGTCCAGCAGAGGGCGCCTGGATCTTGTTGGAAGCCCGGAACCCGAGGATGAACCCGGCGTAGAACACCGCCGACGCCAGCGCGAGCACGGTCCCCAGCACAGGGCTGGAACCGAATGCGTCCCCCCTTCCCAATCCGCTCACCAGACCGACGCCGACCAGCACGATCGGCACCGCTATGGCCACCTCCCGGCTCGGCTTCTCGCCCTGCAGGATCCAAGCCGCCAGCGCCACAACTACCACCTGCGAGTTGG
>JALDXM010000220.1:0-4537 GCA_032155085.1 Actinomycetota bacterium
GTGCAGCATGCCCGGCAGCACGATGTCGTCGACGTAGTTGCCCTTGCCCCGGATGAACCGGTTGTCCTCGACGCGGCGTCTGCTGGCGCCCATCCCGCCGATCTTGACCTCGTCGACCGCTGTCACGCCTCCACCTCCGTCGGTTCCGCGGCTGCTCCACCGTCGAGCTTCTCGGCGGCCCACATCACCGCCTTCACGATGTTCTGATAGCCGGTGCAGCGGCACAGATTTCCGCTCAGCGCCCACCGGATCTCGTCCTCGGTCGGGTTCGGGTTCTCCTCGAGAAGAGCCTTGGAGGCCATCATCATCCCGGGCGTGCAGAACCCGCACTGGAGGCCATGCTCCTCTTTGAAACCCTCCTGAATGGCATGCAGCTCGCTGGGCCCGGCCAGGCCCTCCACGGTCATGACCTCGTGGCCATCGGCCTGGACGGCGAGCATGGTGCAGCTCTTCACCGGCCGGCCGTCGACCAGGACGGTGCATGCACCGCAATTGGTGGTGTCACACCCGGTGTGGGTCCCGGTGAGATGGAAGCCCTGGCGAAGCAGATGGGCCAGCATCAGCCTTGGCTCGACCATTGCGCTGCGACGTTGCCCGTTGACGGTGACCGTGATCTCCCGTACCGGGATCTCATCGGCTGCCCCCGGCGTGATCTCCTGGAACAAGCTGGTCATCAGGCGGCCTCCTCCTCGGTTCGCAGCAGCCCGGTCAGGATCCGGCTGGTGAAGACGCGGACGATCTGTCGCTTGAAGTCTGCGCTGCCCCGGTGGTCGGACTTGGGCTGGGCAGCCTGAGCCGCCAACTCGGCCGCCTCTGCGATGGTGTCCGTCGACAGTGGGTGACCCACGAGTGCCTCGCCGGCCTCTTCGGCTGCGATGGTTGCCGGGCCCACTGCAGTGAGGGCGATGCCGGCCCGGGACACTCCGGAGCCGTTGCGTTCGATGGCCACCGCCACGCCGACCGTGGCGTAGTCGCCGACCCGGCGCTCCAGCTTGAGGTAGCCGCCGGCCGGTTCATTGGCGGGTGCGGGCACCACGGCTTCGACGGCGATCTCATCAAAGGCCAGAGCATTCTGGAACGGGCCACGGACGAAGTCCCTCACCGCGATGTTGCGCCTCCCGTTGGGGCCCTGGGCCACTATCTGGGCATCGAGCGCCGTCATGACCGATGCCCGATCGCCCTGGGGATCGGCATGGCACACAGAACCGACCAGGGTGCCCCTGCTGCGGACGATGGGGTCCGCTACCAGCGGCGCCGCCGAGGCCATAGTCGGCTGACGGCCGGGGAGCACGGTCGACCGTTCGAGGTCGCCATGCCGGCAAAGCGCCCCGACGTGGATGGACCCATCGTCATCCACCCGGTGATACCCGAGGTCAGGGATCTCGTTGATGTCGACCAGCATCTCGGGCGAGGCAAAACGAAGCTTCATCATCGGGATCAGGCTCTGACCCCCGGCCAGGACCTTGGCGTCACCACCGCCGTCCTGGAGGAGTGCGATCGCATCGTCGATTGAGCGTGGTGCCTCGTAGCGGAATCGAGCGGGGTAGATGATGGCCTCCTTGCTTGATGCTCAGGCTTGTGGCGGCATGCCCGGCTGGGTCGAGCGCTCACGGGGGAAAGACTCGGGATCGGGGATCGCCACGGGGAGTGACTCGGCCTCGGGGTCGGGCCGTGGCTCCTGATGTGGCGGCCATGGACCCTGCACGGGCTGGCCGGCGACCTTGAGGTATTCGATGATCTGAGGCCAGGCCCAGATGGTCGGGCTCTTCCCGGTCTTGGGAGCGTTCTCGATCACTTCGTAGAGCCGCGGGTTGCCCCGGCTATGACCGGATGACTCGAACGTCAATGGGACCTCCTCGACTACGACGTCTGTCGACGCCAAATACAACCCGCGCCGCAATCGAAATCAGCATAACCACGGCATGTGGGGCTGGGCAGGGCCGATGGCGGGATTGTTGCCAGGACGGGGGATCACCCCAGGTTGCAGAGATGCAACGGTTTGCGGCCGGACAATCGCCGCCAATACGACGACGGAGCGGATTCGGTTCGGCTAAACGGACGATGCGGTGCCGACCAGGCTCCCGGCGTCGCCATACGCCGCTTCGATGCCTTCCCTGACCTCGGGCGTGAACATCCCTCCGAAAATCTCGAAGAGGGTGGGGGTGAGCTCGGCGATGCCGCCGGCACTGAGCACGTCCACTCCGGTGTTCCGCTCCAGATGGGCGTGCATCACGAGCATGCCCATGTTCAGCGCCATCTGGACCGCGGTGCGACGCTCCAGGTCCGGCGAGTCGTGGATCATCCCTTTCTCGACGGCGATCCTGGTGACCTCGAGCCCTTCACGCACCATCTCGTCGAAGAGGTCGCCTGCGGCCGGATGGTTTCGAGACAGGGCCCACCCGAAGTAACGGAGCAGGGGTTGTGCCATCTGGAGTGCCGTGGCGGCGAACCCCGGGTCGAAGACGTTTCCCTCCTCCATCGCCGCCAACTTGGTCTCACGGAAACGGGCGACCACGAAGTGGTCACAGGCCTCGCGTAGCCCTTCCTTCGAGCCGAAGTGATGGACGACCAGGGCCGGCGAGACACCGGCATCGGCGGCGATGGCGCGGATCGTCGTTGCGCCGAAGCCATCGATTGGGAAGCGAGCAAGGGCGGCGTCACGGATCCGCGCCCGCGTGGTCAGGTCCTCGAAGTGCGTGGATGTCCGGTGGGTTGAACGCATGGTCAACATACTAAACACGCGTTCAGGATTGTGCTACTATCGACTCGGTCATGAGCAACGCGATCTCAATCTCCGGTCTGGTGAAGACCTTCGGGCACGTCACCGCCCTCGATGGTCTCGATCTCGATGTCGCCACAGGAGAGGTGCATGGTTTCCTAGGGCCCAACGGCGCCGGCAAGACCACCACGATCAGGGTCCTGCTCGGCCTGATCCGGCAGGATGCGGGCACGGCTTCCCTCCTGGGCGGTGATCCCTGGACCCAAGCCACCGAGTTGCACCGCCGACTGGCCTACGTCCCCGGTGATGTGACCTTGTGGCCCAATCTGAGCGGCGGCGAAGTGATCGACCTGCTGGGACGGCTCCGTGGCGGTCTCGACACCTCGAAGAAGGACAAGCTGCTCGAGCGTTTCGACCTCGACCCGACCAAGAAGGGTCGCACGTACTCGAAGGGCAACCGCCAAAAGGTGGCCCTAGTCGCCGCCCTCGCCTCAGACGTCGAGCTCCTCATCCTCGACGAGCCGACCGCCGGCCTCGACCCGCTGATGGAGGCCGAGTTCCGCGCCTGCATCGAAGAAGACCGAAGCACCGGTCGCACCGTGCTGCTGGCGAGCCACATCCTGGCCGAGGTGGAGGCGTTGTGTGACAGGGTGAGCATCGTGCGCAAAGGCAAGATCGTTGAGGCCGGGACTCTCGACGAGCTCAGACACCTCACCCGCACCACCATCAGCGCAGAGGTGAGCTCAGATCCGAGCTCTGTGACGGCCCTGGCTGGTGTTCACGACGTCCGCGTTCGTGACCACAAGGTGGACTTCGAGGTCGATTCCGACCGGATGGACGAGGTGGTCAGGGCCCTCGCCCCGCTCGGCGTGCGCAGCCTCATCAGTCATCCGCCCACGCTCGAGGAGTTGTTCCTGAGGCATTACCAGGACGAGCTCGAGGAACTGGAGGGAGTGGACGGTGAAATAGGGGTTGGGGCGTGAGCAACCTGGTCGGTACCGGGAGTCTGGTCCGGCTGATCTTGCGGCGCGATCGACTTCGTCTCGCGGTCTGGGTGGTCCTCCTCGCCCTCGTGCCGCTGGGCACGGCGAGTGCATTCATCGAGCTCTACCCCGATGCCGCCTCGCGTGAGCAGTTGGCGGCGACCGTCAGCTCATCCCCTTCACTCGTCGCCGTACTCGGACCCCTCTATGACTCCAGCATCGGGGGGCTCGTCACGTGGCGCGTCGGTGTGATCGCGGCCTTCCTGATCGGGCTCATGGCGGTCTTGACCGTCATCCGTCACACCAGGGAGGAAGAGGAGACCGGGCGTCGGGAGCTCCTTGGTGCGACCGTTATCGGCCGACATGCACCTCTCGCGGCCGCGCTCATCGTGGCGATCGGGACGGCGTTGATCATCGGCGTTGTCCTTGCAGTGGGATTGATCGGGATGGGCCTACCTTCGGCGGGCTCCTTTGCTTTTGGCCTCGGGCTCACGGCCGTAGCTGCAACGTTCGCGGGCTTCGGTGCATTGGCCGCCCAGCTCACCGAGAACTCCTCTTCGGCGAAGACCATTGGCATCGCCGGGATCGGCGTCGCCTACCTGCTTCGCATCGCCGGTGACGTTGGCGAGGCGAGCGGGTCGCTGTGGCTGTCCTGGCTTTCCCCGATCGGCTGGTTCTCCCAGGTGCGTCCCTACGCCGACGAGCGGTGGTGGGTGTTTGCACTCTGGGTTGGCCTCACCCTGGTCTTCGTCACCGCCGCGATTGCCATTTCCTCACGTCGTGACGTTGCCGCCGGTGCCTTCCCACCCCGTCCCGGACCGGCCGAGGCCGGGCG
>JALDXM010000221.1:0-4522 GCA_032155085.1 Actinomycetota bacterium
GGCCCTCCGACAAGCGATCCCGTCGATCTGAAACATCCTCGCAACGAAATCGCTTGTCACCCTCGCCACGCGGGATCTTTTGACCCGGGCCTCCGGCTAGGCCACGATGCCATCCATGACCAGGAGCAACGCAAACAGGGTCGTTGCCGTCCAGTAGGAAATTTTCAGTGTTTTTGTTTGCATGATCGTGTGGTCCGGTTCGATGCTCATTCTTTCGAGGCCGCGGCCAGCGGTGGACCGCTGAACTCAGCCTCGATGATCACGTCGACCTCATCGCTCACCACCACCTTCGCCCGCTTTCGATAGAGGTCGATGGCGGTCCGGCGAGCTATGGCGTAGATCCAGGGACTGAAGCTGCGCTCGGCGTCATAGGTGGATGCGGCCCGCCAGGCCTTGATGAATGTCTGCTGGGTGGCATCGGCAGCAAGCCCGTGATCACCCAGGATGCTCATCGATAGGGCGAAGACAGGTCCGCCGAACCGGTCGTAGACCGCCTTGACCGCAGCCTCGTCGCCGAGCCGGAACCGCTCCAGAACCTCACGGTCCATGAGGATGATTCTGCCAGGTCGTGAACCATGCGCATCCGTGGTGCGTAATGAGGGGTCAGACTGATTGGAGGAAACATGAAGCGAACCAGTCTTGCCTTGCTCGCTGCCGGTCTCCTGGTGATCGCCGCGTGCGGGACCGACGGCGAGGAGGGAACGAGTGACACCACAGTGGCCGGGACCGACGCCCCCACCACAACCGCTGCCGCGGCCACCACGACAGCTGCGGCCGAAGAGACCACTACCTCAGCAGCTGCGGAAGCCACCACGACCGCCGCAGCAGGGGCCGAGGGCGTCCACACCGCCGACACAGACCTAGGTTCGATCCTGGTGGATGGTGAGGGCTTCACGCTCTACATCTTCACCAACGACACCGAGGGCACGAGCAACTGCAACGAGGGATGCATCGAGAACTGGCCGGCGGTGCCAGGTGACACCACGATCGGTGGCGATCTCGACGCAGCCATGTTCTCAACTGTTACCCGCGCCGATGGGTCCGAGCAGCTAGCAGTCAACGGCTTGCCTCTCTATCGGTTCGCACCGGATGAGGCGCCCGGTGACGTCAATGGTCAGGGCGTGGGTGGGGTCTGGTTCGTCGTCGGGGCAGACGGGAACATGATCGAAGGTCCCGAAGCGGCCTTCGATCGCGGCGACTACTAGGTCCAGCGTCGCAACGGCGCCCGAGTTCAGGGACGTCTTCCAGGTGCGACAACTGGGAGACGTCCCTGTCGCGCTCGGAACATTTGCTTAGCTTCAGGCGACGTGACCGCTGGGTTCGAAACTGTCGATGACTACATCGCTTCTTTCCCTGACGAGGTTCAGTTGGAGCTGAGCGAGATGCGAGGTCTCATTCGCGCCGCGTTGCCGACAGCCGAAGAGAGAATCAGCTATCAGATCCCCACCTACAGCCTCGACGGGAAAGCCTTCGTCTTCTTCGCAGCGTGGAAGAGCCACATCAGCCTCCACGCGATTCCTCTCTTCGATGAGCCGTTGGAGAGTGAGGTCGCTGCATATCGGTCCGGAAAAGACACGGTCCGTTTCCCGCTCCAGGACCCGCTGCCCGGTGACTTGATCACGCGGATCGTCACCGCCATGCGTGACGCGAGAACGGGCGCCGGGGGCTAGACCGGCGCCCCGTCCCGCAATCTGCAGATCAGCCGATCTGGCCTCGGATCTCGCCGGCTTGGAAGTCATCGGTGTGGATGTTGACGTAGGCGTTGCCACTCGCCATCGCTGCGAGGACGTCGCCCAGGGTCGTCCAGCCGCAAGCGTTGCCGGGGTCGGGCCCGGTAAACGATCCTCTGACGCGGTCGTCGGCGTCCAGCGGCTCATGGACCAGGGTCACACCAACCTGGCCGTTGGCGCCGGCCGGAGCGCAGTGGATATGACCGGCTACGACGGGGCTGGTCAGATCCTCCCACTCCACGTTGTAACGAACCGCACCGCGGCGAAGCACCAATTCGGCCTCACCCTCACCATCGGAGACGACCGGCGGGTTCTGGAACTCCTGCTCTGGATCAAGCCCGAACTCGAACTCGAGGTCGTCGACGCTCAATTGGCCTCGGATCTCGCCGGCTTGGAAGTCATCGGTGTGGATGTTGACGTAGGCGTTGCCACTCGCCATCGCTGCGAGGACGTCGCCCAGGGTCGTCCAGCCGCAAGCGTTGCCGGGGTCGGGCCCGGTAAACGATCCTCTGACGCGGTCGTCGGCGTCCAGCGGCTCATGGACCAGGGTCACACCAACCTGGCCGTTGGCGCCGGCCGGAGCGCAGTGGATATGACCGGCTACGACGGGGCTGGTCAGATCCTCCCACTCCACGTTGTAACGAACCGCACCGCGGCGAAGCACCAATTCGGCCTCACCCTCACCATCGGAGACGACCGGCGGGTTCTGCACCTCCTGCTCGGGGCTCAGAGCGGCCTCGAACTCGACTTCGTCGGCCGAGGCGATCAGCGGGGCAGCTATCACGAACAAGGCCGTGGTCAGGGCCACCCTGAAGGTTCTGCGCAACATTGTTCCTCCTTGCGCTTGCTTCAGATGTCAGCCCAACCCCGCCCGGGGTCCTTTCAATACGAGCCGGGGCCGGAAACGGTTCGGGCGCAGACCAATGTGTCACTGACACTGTGAGGGGCTCGATCGAGGAAAACCGACTAGGTCGTTCTCGGTGAGCTGGCCGCAATCAGCACGATGATCGCCCCGACCAAGAAACAGATAGCGCCGGCAAAGGTCCCCGCATTCACAATGGCCACATTCAAAGGCTCACCGGTGGTGGGGAGCACAACGGCCGCGAGGGCTGAAAGACCGAAGGCCACCGAGCCGGCGAGATTGACCATCGCTTCCCACCAGACAGCACGGTACCCCGCGACCTTCGACGACATTCGACGGGCGAGCCCGAAAGCGATCGCGCTCGAGATCAGGAAGGCAATCGAGCCGAACATATCCGGCGCCCAGATCAGCCGATCCTCTTGTTGCACCGAGAGGTTGGAGATGAGGGCGGCACCAGTGCTGACGTTGAAGAAGAGCGTTCCAATCGATTGGATCCCCGACGCCACTGCATCGGGCGTGAGGTTGCTGACGGACAGCAATCGTCGCTCTCCGTCGCTGTTGATGGACAGGTAGTACTGGACGTACCCGGCAGACGTGAAGAACAACGAGCCGACGAAGAACGTCGTCGCCGTGATTGCGGCACCGACGCTGTCGAAATACAGGGGCAACGACCCCAGTGCAAAGCAAGTGGACCCGATGGCAAAGAGCCATGCCATCGTCACCGTCAACCGATGGACCATCGGCTCAGTTGTGGCTGAACGCAGGCTGGGTCGGCTCCTCGGTTGGATGCTCCCTCAGGAAGGCAACCGCATCGGCGATGTCTTTGACCAGGTCGTCGGCGAGATCCCGCGTGAGGCCCTCGCGGACCACGATGCGGAGAACCGCGATGTCTGTGGCGTTGTCCGGCATGGTGTACGCCGGAACCTGCCAGCCATTCATCCGCAAGCGGGCCGAGACGTCAAAGACCGTGAAGGGCTCCCCCTCATCGAGCTTGAAGGCGACGACCGGGATCGCGCTCCCGTCACTGATCACCTCAAACGGGCCGATGTCGGCCAAACCGGCAGCGATCTGCTGTGCAGTGTTCGAGAGCACCTCCATTACCCGGGTGTATCCGTCCCGGCCCAGCCGTAGGAAGTTGTAGTACTGACCGACGATCTGATTGCCCGGCCGGGAGAAGTTGAGGGTGAACGTGGGCATGTCGCCACCCAGATAATTGACGTGAAACACCAGGTCCTCAGGCAGATCATCCGCTGATCTCCAGACGACGAATCCGACCCCCGGATACGTCAGCCCGTACTTGTGACCAGACACATTGATCGACTTGACCTGGGGAAGCCGGAAGTCCCAAATCAGGTCCGGATGGAGAAACGGGGCCACGAATCCACCACTCGCAGCATCTACGTGGACCGGCACGTCCCATCCGGTTTCCTCGTTCCGTGCGACGACCGCGTCGTGGACTTCCCCGATAGGCTCGAACTCGCCGGTGAAGGTGGTCCCGAGGATCGGAACCACTCCGATCGTGGTCTCATCCACACGCTTCATCACCTCTTCGGGTGTGATGACATAACGGCCCTTCTCCATCGGGACGTAACGCGGTTCGACGTCCCAATAGCGGCAGAACTTCTCCCATACCACCTGGACGTTGCTCCCCATGACCATGCTCGGCCCGTCGGTCGACTCACCAGCCGCTTCACGCCGCTGCCGCCACTTCCACTTCATGGCGAGCCCGGCGAGCATCACCGCCTCACTCGATCCGATCGTCGACACACCCACCGAGTCGCCGTCGCCGGGGGCATTGAAGAGGTGGGCGACCATGTTCACGCATCGGCGTTCGATCTCGGCCGTCTTCGGGTACTCATCCTTGTCGATCATGTTCTTGTCGAAGGCCTCAGCCATGAGGGCTTCGGCCTCAGGCTCCATACACGTGGTG
>JALDXM010000222.1:0-4516 GCA_032155085.1 Actinomycetota bacterium
GGGCAACTCTCCGCTGGACATTGACCCCGACCCGCATCCAGACCGTCTATCGGTCGTGGCCGTCTGACCTGGGCCCGATTCCGGTCGGCGCAGATGCGACCACCGGCATCTACTTTCGTCCCGAGACGGGCGGCCAGCAGGTGCTCGTCGGCTCGGTGCTGGCTGAGGACGAGGAGGAGATCGTCGACGATCCCGACGATTACAAGCGGGTCCCGGACGCCACTTTCACAGAAATGAAGCTTGCTGCTTTCCACCACCGGGTGCCCGGTCTCGAGGCCAGGGGAGGTGTCTCGGGTGTCGCCGGTCTCTACACCATCAACCGTGAGGACGTGCACCCCGTCGTCGGCCCGTCGGGTGTCGAGGGGCTCTGGGTCGCCAACGGCTTCTCGGGCCATGGATTCAAGCTCGCTCCCTCGATCGGCTCGCTGATCGCCCAGGCCTTCACGGGCACTTCGATCGAGTTCGACACAGATGTCCCGATGAGCTTCCTCGCGGTTGACCGGGAGCCGATCGCCGTGGCTGCGAAGAACGTGCTGGCCTGATGCGTTACCTGAACTCGACGGACACCAGGCAGGCGCTGCCAATGCCCGATGCGATCCGGGCCATGGAACACGCATTCAGCGCGGAGGCGGAGACGCCGCTCCGCACCACCGTCGGAAGTTCGCTGGTGATGCCGGGGCGGCTGGAGGAGATCATCGCGGTGAAGGTGGTCTCGACCGTGCCGGGGAATCCGGCCGGCGTGGTGCTGGTCTTCGGACCGGATGGTGCGCCTTTGGGGCTCGTACATGGACCGACTCTGACCGCGATCAGGACAGGCGCCGTGTGCGGGCTGGCGACCGCCTTGCTGGCTCCGAATGACGCTGCCGCCCTGGCGATGCTGGGCGCGGGAGCGATGGCCTTCGATCAGATCGAGGCGGTTCGGGTGGTGAGACCCATCGAGAGGATCATGGTTTGGTCGCGGAATCCGCTCAATTCCCGGATGATCGCGGAGATGGTGGGCGCCGAGCATTTCGATGACGCCGATGAAGCCGTCTCCCAGGCCGACATCATCTCCTGCGCCACCCCGGCCACGACTCCGATCCTCTCCGATCGGAGCGTCCAACCAGGAGCGCATGTCAATGCAGTCGGCGCATTCACACCGGAGATGGTCGAATTGCCGCCCGACCTCCTGGAACGGGCCTATGTAGTTGTGGACGACCTCGGCGCCGCAGCAGAAGAGGCCGGCGATCTGATCCAGGCCGGCCGGCTGCCCAACACCTCCCTGCGTGAGCTCCTGGCCGGGACGAGCCCTCAGATCGGGGAGGATGTCACCGTGTTCAAGAGCGTCGGGGTTGCCGCCCAGGACGTCGCCGCAGCCCATGCAGCGCTCGTCAACGCCGATCGTCTCGGGATCGGGATGCTCCTACCGGGGTAGTGGCCTCTTATTCGAAGCTCTTGCTGAGCCGTCTTAGACGACGGTCCCAGGTGTCACCGACGTCTTCCGCCCATTGCACGACGTCGCCAAGCGGCCCGGGGTCGAACGTGTAACGGACCTCCCGACCCGCCGGCTGGCGTTCCACCAGCCCAGCCGCGTCGAGAGCGGCGAGGTGCTTGGCAACGGCCTGGCGGGTAATGGGCATGGTCGCCGAGAGCTCGGTGGCTGTGGCCGGCCCGCCCTTGGCGAGACGGTTCAGCACCTCGAGCCTGGTCGGGTCGGCCAGGGCGGCGAACACCTCGTGCGGGATCATCAGGCTGCAGCGGAGAGGAAGATCCCGGGGATGGTCGAGCTCTCCCACTGCGGGGGGAGCCCGGTAATCGTCCAGGGCAGCAAGGTCTCGCGCACGGTCAGAGCGGTGCCGTCGTCGACCGGCTCCAGTTCGAACTCAACCTGGGTGGGGAGCCCGTCATCGGTTCGCCAGCTCCATTGGAGTCGACGACCCGGGACCACCTCTTCGATCGTGCCCCAGATCTCATCACCGTCCTCGGGCGTCATGGTGATCGACCCGCCGGGGTGGGCGTCGATCGTCACCACCCCGCCCATCCAGTCGGCGACCAGCTCACCGTCAGTGAGGTGGTCCCAGACCAGACCCGGGTCGGCCGGCAAAGTCACCGTCCTCTCGACGGCGATGTTCCCGGCGAGGTCTTCGAAGAGCTCTTCGTGCATATCTGCAACTTAGCAGTTGCGCGTCGTGTATGGTGATGCGCAACCAACCGGTTGCGTGAAGGAGGCAGCTCATGTTGATACCCACCGTCATCGAGCAGACCAGCAGGGGAGAGCGGGCCTACGACATCTACTCCAGGCTCCTCGGTCATCGGGTGATATTCCTCGGCCGTCCCGTGGATTCGGACACTGCGAATCTGATCGTGGCCCAGCTGATCCACCTGGAGAGCGAGGACCCGGACAAGGACGTCTCCGTGTACATCAACTCACCTGGTGGGGAGATGTCATCGATGATGGCAATCTACGACACGATGCAGCACATCCGGCCCGAAGTGATGACTGCTTGCATCGGCATGGCCGCCTCGGCCGCCGCTCTGATCCTGGCGTCAGGGGCGCCAGGGAAGCGCTACGTGCTGCCTCATGCCAGGGTGCTGATCCATCAGCCCCACCTCATGGGTGGCGGCTTGGAAGGCCAGGCCTCAGACATCGAGATCCATGCACGTGAGATCATCCGGCAGAAGGAAGAGATGAACGTCATCCTCGCCCGGCATACGGGCCAGACCGTCGAGACCATCGAGCGGGACACTGACCGGGATCGATGGCTCACCGCCGATCAGGCGGTGGAATACGGTCTCGTCGACTCGATCATGGCCCCGAGCCGGGTTCCGGCCGGGTTGGAACAGGGCTAGGAGGCTTTTGCTCCTCTGATCTCGAGACCGTCGAGGAGACGCATCGAGGCTTCTGAGATTTCGTGGACGGCCTGGTGAAAGACGTCCTCGTTGTGGGCGGCCGGGCGGCTGAACCCGGAGATCTTGCGTACGAACTGAAGAGCCGCCGCTTCGATCTCTTCGGTGGGAGCCGGGGTGGCGCCCTCCCGCAGGACTTTGATCGATCTGCACATGAGCCCACGCTACCCCCGTGCCGTAATTGGGAGCCAGCTGCCCGCATACGACATCTTTTCGTCCCAATTACGAGGGAGATGACGGGAGATCTGGTCGTCTCGTTCGCTCTATCTCGCTCGAGGCCATGGCGACGGCGACCACCAGAGCCATCGGCAGCACGTCAGGCGCCATTTCGCCCGACAGCAAAGCGCCGATGAACAGGAGGACAGCCGACAGGACCCGGCCCGCGTGGAGGCGGTCCTTGCGAAGGAATGCTTTCGATCGACTGTCGACGAATGAGACCGGGTCCAATGGCTCCCGGATGACCGTGATGAGTGCAAGCACGCCCAGAGCTGCGATCAGGAACGGCCGCGTGATGGGTAACAACCGGGGGAAGGCGTCTGTCAGGCTGGCAATCACGGTCGAACCGATCGCTGCGCCGAGCGCGGCGAGCAATCCGGCCCGCGTCGGCGCACCAGACATCCGGTCATCGACATACAAGGCCACCGCCAGGCCGAAGCCCATCACCCATCCCAGGGGGCTGAAGGACATCACCGTCGCCAGGACGGCGAGGACTGCTAAGTCGGTCGGAAGTGGCCGCCTCCCCGTCGTTTCGACGACGATCCGCGTTGACATCAGGAGACCGACGAATGGGAGCAGCACCACGCCATATCCGAGCAGGGCCCATACCCCTGCGAGGACGGCGAGGGCGATAGCGGGTGCCTGGTGGTCGGGGTCGAGCTCTCGGGTCAGCGCCCAGGCCAGGAAGGTGTAACCCGCGGCCCCGATGGCGAGGAAAGCCTCGCGGTCCTGGGCAATCGTGAGATACGCCCCGACTGCCCCGGCCAGGCCGGCGAGGGCGAGCATGGACCGGTTCCACGGATCGGTCGGATCCAACGGACGCAAGACATGGGATCGAAAGCGCACCGTTCCATTTTGTCCTGAATCGGTCAAAGGACGGGTTCTGAATACTCTGAAGCCACGTGACCAAGCCGTTGGAGAGCATCCGCCGCCTCCCTGCAGTTGGCGTGTTGGCAGAGAGGCAGATGGGTGGGTTCCTCGCCATCTCAGCTCTTGTTGGCGTCGGTGTCGGGCTTGGGGCCGCGGCGCTCATCTTTCTCGTCGACTGGCTGGAGGAGTTCTTCCTCCCCTTCGCCATCGACCAAGGCCACCCATGGATCTTTCTCACCGTCCCGACCGGGTTCCTCCTCGCCTGGTTTCTTGCGCGGCGTTTTGCTCCTGAGATTGCCGGCGACGGCGTCCCGGAGGCCGTGGCCGCCTTGGAGGTACACGGCGGTCGGATGCGGGCCCGGGTCATCCCGCTGAAGGTGCTGGCGACGGCGGCAACTGTTGGGACCGGAGGATCGGCCGGGCGCGAAGGCCCAATCGTTCAGATAGGGGCGGCCGTCGGCTCGGTCATATCTCGCCGGTTCAAGCTTGGTGAAGATCAGGTTCGGTCTCTGGTGGCGGCCGGGGCCGGCGCTGGGCTATGCGG
>JALDXM010000223.1:0-4513 GCA_032155085.1 Actinomycetota bacterium
CCAGCCCGGCGATCCGCGCCGGGGCGATGCTCATCCGATCGAAAAAGCGCTGCTGGTCGTCGCCGAGGGCGTGAGTGGCGACCACGGCAGCAGCCGTCTCGAGGCCGATGACACCTCGGGGCGCCTCCTCGAATGGCACGCCCTTCTCAGCCAGCGTGTGAGGGGCATGGTCGGTGGCAACCGCGTCGATGATCCCATCATGCAGCGCCATCACCAGCGCCTCCCGGTCGGCACTATCCCGGAGCGGTGGATACATCTTGAAGTTGCTGTCGAGCCCTTCGGCCGATCGGTCGTCTAGTGCCAGGTGATGTGGCGTGACCTCCGACGTGACGTCGATCCCCTCTTCCCGGGCACGCCGAAGGAGCTCCACCGAGCCGGCGGTGGACACATGCTGGATGTGGAGCCTGACACCAGTTGTGGCCGCCAGGACCAGGTCCCTCGCCACGACGAGCTCCTCGGCGAGGGCTGGCAGCCCTGTGATCCCGAGACGGGTCGAGACCACTCCCTCGTGCAAGTGACCGTCCCCAGCCACAGACCGATCCTCGGCATGCTCGGCGACCAGGGTGCCCGGGAGGTCGTGGAGATAGGCCATCGCACGTCGGAGGAGACCCGCCGTGGGGACTGAGTCACCGTCGTCGCTGAACACCCGGATCCCCGCCTCGTACATGCCGTCGTACTCGGCCAGGTCTTCCCCCGACCGACCCTTCGTGAGTGACCCGGCGGGAATTATCTGCACCTCGGCAATCCCGGCCGCGCGCTCTGCCGCAGCATTGGCCGTGGTCCGGTCATCGACAGGCGGTTCGGTGTTGGGCATGGCCACCACCGCGGTGAACCCTCCTGCGGCCGCGGCCGCTGCCCCCGTGATCATGTCCTCCTTCCAGGTCTGGCCCGGATCGCGGAAGTGGACATGGAGGTCGACCAGCCCCGGGCCCAGCCAGGCCCCGCCGGCATCGATGACCTGATGGCCGTTCGCCTCCGGCTGGGCTCCGACCGAGAGCACGGTGTCTCCCTCGACGACCACCGTGCCCTGCTCGATCCCAGATGGAGTCAGGACTCTTGCGTTTCGAACGACGATCATCCGCTGCTCTCCAGCGCTTCGGCGATGACCGCCATCCGGACCGGGACGCCGTTGGCCACCTGACGCAGGATGAGAGAGCGTTCACCATCGGCGGTGGCATCGTCGATCTCGACCCCTCGGTTCATGGGCCCGGGATGCATGATCACTGCGGTCGGCTTCATCATCGACAGCCGGTCCTCGTTCATTCCGTAGCGGCGGGCATATCCGGTGCCAGATGCGATCTCGCTGGCCGAGCCCCTTTCGGTCTGGAGGCGGAGCAGATACACCGCGTCCACATCGCCGAGCTCGTCGTCCAGATCGGTGCTGGTCCGGACTCCCCATGGGTTCGCGGCCGGCAGGAGTGGCGTCGGGCCCACCAGCGTGATCTCCACTCCTAGAGCAGGCAGGGCGATCAGATGTCCGCGGGCGACACGGCTGTTTCGGATATCGCCCCCGATCGCGACACGCAAGCCGTCCAGACGGCCAAATTCCTGACGGAGCGTCAATGCGTCGATGAGGGTCTGGGTGGGATGCTCCCTGCCACCCATCCCCCCATTGATGACCGGACGGCCCGACCAGCGGGCAGTGAGCTCCGCTGCATCGGCCAGCCGGTGCCGGATCACGAAGACGTCAGTACCGATTGCTGTGAGAGTCAGGATGGTGTCCTTCAGGGACTCGCCCTTGGTGGTCGACGACAGGTCGGGGGTGAAGCTCATCACATGTGCCCCGAGGCGATCTGCCGCTCGCTCGAACGACAAGCGGGTCCGGGTGGACGCCTCGAAGAAGGCCGTGGTGACTGTGGCGCCGGATCCGACAGTCGAAGGCGGGCTTCCTACAAGGGACTGAGCCTTGTCGAGCAGCGCTACAAGCCGGTCCCTGCCCATGCCGTCGAGAGTGAGCAGGCCGCTCATGCCGCGCCGTTCCTCTCCACCCAAACACCCTCTTCGGCGTCGACCGGCGGGATACGGACCCGCACAACTTCCTCCTTGCTGGTGGGAAGGTTCTTGCCGACGTAGTCGGCCCTGATCGGGAGCTGACGATGGCCACGGTCCACCAACACTGCGAGCTCGGTCTGCCCGGCCCGCCCGAGATCGGAGAGGGCGTCCAGCGCGGCTCTCACGGTGCGGCCGGTATAGAGGACGTCATCGACCACGATCACACTCTGATCGGAGATGTCGGCAGGGATCTCGGTGGAGGCAGGATCGTGACCGCCACGGATGGCCCGGTCGTCGCGGTACTCGCCGATGTCCAGCTGTCCAACCGGGACGTGCACGCCCTCGAATTCTGCGATGAGTTTGCCGAGCAGACGGGCGAGATGAACGCCCCGTGTGTGTATCCCGACGATGACGACCGACTCGGCGCCGCGGTGGCGCTCCAGGATCTCGTGTGCGATGCGGCGAACGGCTCTATGGATGTCCTGGCCGTTCATCACCTGGGGCATCGGTCATGCTCCGATGCCGCGACAACTGCTGAGGGGACGACGCCCACTACCACTCCTTCCCGGCCTCACCGGACCGCGTTTAAAGGTGAGATGACCTTAGCCGACCGAAATTGGGACCGAGCGATGTCGTATTCGACACGAATTCGTCCCAATTTCGTCTAGCTGCGTGAGGTTCGGGCCAACGAGGCGAGCACACCGTTGACGAAAGCGCCGGAGCGCTCTGTGGAGTAGGTCTTGGCGAGCCTGACCGCCTCGGACACGACCACAGCTGTGGGGATCTCCCGGCCATGACGCAGCTCGAAAAGACCAAGACGCAGGATCGACCTGTCGATCACCGGCATGCGGGCCACGCTCCAGTGCTCCGAGGCAGACTCGATCTCGTTGTCGAGCTCCTCCTTGTGCTCGAGGACGCCCCGCACCAGGAACCCGACCCTGCCGGCCAGCGCATCGAACTCGCTGGTGTCTCCGGAGATCTCGGCCTGGTACAGGGCCTGGAGAGCCACGTCTCGTGGCTCCTCGCTGGTCATACCCGGGTCAGGTACTCACCAGATCGGGTGTCGACCTTGACTCGATCACCCTGCTCCACGAACAGGGGGACCTGGATCTTGATCCCGGTCTGGAGCGTCACCGACTTGGTGGCGCCGGTCCTGGTGTCCCCTTTCACACCCGGCTCGGCGTAGGTCACCTCCAGCTCCACGGCGGCCGGGAGCTCCACGGCGATCGGCGTTCCCTTGTAGAGGGAAAGGCTGGCCGTCATTCCCTCGACGAGGTATCCGGCCGCATCACCGACGTCCTCGGCGCTGAGGGCGAGCTGGCCGTAGTCGTCGAGGTTCATGAAGTGGAAGCCGAGATCGTCCTGGTACAGGTATTGGTGGTCCCGGCGCTCGATGATCGCCTGGTCGACGTTCTCATCTGCCCTGAATGTGCGGTCGAGGACCTGGCCGGTTTCGATGTTCTTGAGCTTCATCCGCACGAAGGCGCGGCCCTTCCCCGGCTTGACGTGCTGGTACTCGACGATGGTGAACAAGCCGTCGGACAGCTGAAGCGCCATCCCTGGCTTGACGTCGTTCGTGCTGATCATGTTCTCAAGTGTGGTAGTGCCCGGCCCGGGAAGATAAACCGGTCACAGGCCGATTGCGTCGAGCCCAAGGCCGATTTCCTCTTCTCCGACATGTTCGATCGCCGGATCGCCCGGCGCCCTGAGCAGGACCATCCTGATCCCGCCGGCATCCCGCTTCTTGTCGTGGCGAAGCAGGTCCATCACCCGCGCTCGCTCCAGCCCTTCGACCCGCGTGGGCAGCCCGAGGGACCCGATCGCCGCGGTCACTCGCTCCGTGGCTTGGAAGCGGAGCCTCTCCTCCGAGATCCGACTGGCCGCCACCATGCCCACCGCGACTGCTTCACCATGGGAGAGCGGCGAGGCGTACTCCACGGCGTGCCCGATGGTGTGGCCGAAGTTGAGGACTGCCCGGAGACCGGCCTCTCGTTCGTCCTCGCCAACCACCCTCACCTTCACCGCCGCCGCCAGCCTCACGACGTCGTCGAGGGAAGCCCACTCGCCGTCTCTCTCCAGGAGCTCGAAGAGGTCGCGATCCCCGACGAGGCCGGCCTTGAGGGCTTCGGCCAGGCCCTCGCGACGCAGAGTCGTGGGGAGCGCCTCCAGGGTGCCCACATCGACGATCACACGAGTCGGGTGCCAGAACAGCCCCACGAGATTCTTCCCGGCCAGGTTGACCCCTGTCTTGCCCCCTATTGCGGCGTCAACGGCGGCGAGGAGCGTGGTCGGCACGTGCACCACTTCGACACCACGCAGCCATGTGCCCGCGACGAATCCGGCCAGATCGGACACTGATCCCCCGCCTACTCCGACCACCGTGTCATGGCGGCCGAGCCCGAAGCGGGCCAGGGCCTCGTACACCGAGCCCGCCACCACCAGAGTCTTCGCCTCCTCGCGATCGGGGATCCCGATCGCCTCGACCTGAAACCCTTCGTCACGCAACCGCCCCGCCACATCG
>JALDXM010000224.1:0-4508 GCA_032155085.1 Actinomycetota bacterium
CGACACCTACTTCGAGGACCCGCCCTTCGTCGGATCATCGGTCGATCTCCCGGATCGATACGCGGTGTCCCTGTCCTGGCAGTCTCTCCAACCATCGACCCTGATCGAGGCCCTCGTCGCGCTCAATCGGGCCACCGGGTACGACGAGTTCCGCACGGCGCTATCCAGGTGGGACATCGCCGGCCAAAACGTGGTCTACGCCGACGTCGAAGGGAATATCGCCTATCAGGCGACCGGCGAGCTGCCCGTTCGGGCATCCGGTGACGGTTCGATGCCGGTTCCCGGTTGGACCGGAGAACACGAGTGGGTGGGCGTTGTCCCATTCGAGGAGATGCCGGCGATCCTGAACCCGCCGAAGGACTTCATCAGCACCGCCAACAACCCGCCGGTGGCGCCCGGTGGACAGCCCTTCTTCTCGGTGGACGCCGACTACGGGCACCGGGCGGCGAGGATCGAGGAGGTGCTTTCGGGCACGCCCACCGGATTCTCGGTCAGATCGGCACAGGAACTGCAGATGGACGGCGCCGACGGCGGGGCGCCAAGCTTGATGCCCCACCTCCTGGCTGTCGGCTCGGACGACGAGTCGGTGACCGCAATGCAGGAGGTGATGGAGCCGTGGACCACGGGTTCTGGCGCCTACCTGGCCAGCCCTGATTCGGCCGGCTGTGCCGCCTACCAGGCGACCTGGGCCCACGTACTGCGTCTCACTTTCCACGACGAGCTTCCTGAGGACTCATGGCCCGAAGGTGGGAGCCGTTGGTTCACGGTGATGGCTGAGCTCGTTGAGCGGCCGGACGACCCCTTCTGGGACGACGTCCGCACCGAGATCGTGGAGGATCGCGACGTCATCCTCGAGCAGGCGATGATCGCCGCCCATCACGAGCTGAGTGGCCTGCTCGGGAGCGACACTTCATCGTGGCGGTGGGCCGATCTCCATGTCGCCTCATTCGAGAACCTCACCTTCGGCCAGTCGGGCATAGCCCCCATCGAATGGCTCTTCAATAGGACGGCGCCGGCCAGGGTCGGTGGGAGTGCCGACATAGTCAACGCCGTTGGGTTCCATCCTCCTGACGGGTACGTCGTCGACTGGCTGCCCTCGATGCGGATCGTGATCGACCTGAGCGATCTCAGCGGCTCTACCTCGGTCAACTCGACCGGGCAGTCAGGCCATGCCTTCCACCGCCATTACGACGACATGCTCGTGTCCTGGACCGATGGCACCCACCACCCGCTGCGTTGGGAGCGGGAGCAGGTCGAGGACGGTTCAGAGGGAACCCTGTCGCTGGTGCCGGCGAGCTGACGACTCAAGCCGGTCACCAACCCCTGGACTCGCCCGTCCCCGGGAGGCGTGCGTCCTGGCGGTAGGGGAAGACCTCGATCAGCTCACCGGATTCGAGACGCTCCTGGATGGCTCGCCAGGCGGTAACTCCGAACAGATCGGCGTGATGGTCGAAGAACACCTGGCGAAGATCGGGGGGAAGACCGAGAAACGCCTGGTGTTCCTCAGGGAAAACGTCGTCGTCTCCCACGGGGAACCACGGATCCTGGCCCAACTCCTCGAACTCATCCCGGGGAGTTGGCAGCTCGCGGAACCTGATGTCCGTCAGTGCACACAGCTCGTCGTAGTCGTAGAACACGACACGACCGTGCCTCGTCACCCCGAAGTTCTTCGGAAGCAGATCTCCGGGGAAGATGTTGGTCGAGGCCATGTCTTTGATCGACTGGCCGAAGTCGACCACGGCGTCGGCTGCTGAGGGTCTGGCCGCTTCACGGACGTAGACGTCGAGAGGCACGACCCGTCGTTCGACGTAGACATGGCTGATGACGACCGAGTCACCCTCGAGGCGGACCGTGCCCGCGGCTTCGGTCAACAGCTCGTCGAGGACCTCTGGCGAGAAACGTGATCGATGGAACTCGAGATGTTGGAAGTCCTGGACGTCCATCAGACGCCCGGCCCGATCGTGCTGGAAGACCAGCCGGTACTTGCCCATGACGCCGCGGCGGGTGTTCCGCTTCGGAGGCGGAAACGTGTCTCGGATCACCTTGAAAACATCGTCGTGGCCGGGCATCCCGAACACGACCATCACCAGGCCCCTCGTCCCCGGAACGGGCTCGAAGCGCTCCTCCGTCGAGCGAAGATGCCGCAGCAGGTCGCGGTAGAGCTCGGTCTTGCCGTGTTTGTTCTGCCCGACCGCGATGTAGATCTCGGCGAGGCGCTTGCGCGGCATCAACCGACGAAGAAAGCGGACCAGGTCGTAGGGTCGGCCAACGTCGACATGGAAATAGGAGCGTGTGAAGCTGAACACGATCGAGGCCTCGTCCTCCGTGAGCAGGACAGCATCCACGAAGACCCCCTCCTCGCCGTTGCCCAGGGCAATGATCAGGGGGATGCGGTGTGAGCCGGCGTAGAGCAGTCCGATCAGATAGGCAGACTGCCCTCGGTAGAACACGGTGCGCACCATTTCGGCTTTCCCCACCGTGGCCAACGCACCGGGCTCGCTGAGTCGGGCATCCACGCGTCTTGCCACCTCCTCGGCATCGGCTTCGAGACGGGCATATGGCGTTAGATGAGCAAAGGCGGAGAGGATGTCCCCCACCAGCTCGAGCGTCGTCTGGCGCCGATCGAAGGTGAGATAGATCGGCTCCCGGGACGGGATTGGCGGGCTGTCGAAGTCGGAGTCCACGAATTCGATGTGCTCGGCCACCCCGACCGTTCGGAACACCCGACGGGTGACCGAGTTGTAGAAGGTCTCGGCCAGCTCCCAGTCCTGACGATCTGAGATCAAGCCCGAATACACCGCCTTGACCGCAACCCAGACCAGGGGGTCTTCGGATCGGGCTCCGAGCAGGTGGCTCACCGCCTCGATCACTCGGTCGACCACGACCGTGTACAGACGGAGCCGCTCGACGGCGTCAGCCTGCATCCCATGCCAGTCCCGTTCCTCGAACCGGCGAGGGGCTCGCTGGTTGATGGCGCGAAATCTGGAGACGTATTCGTCGTAACCCTCGAGGATCCGGTTGGCACCCAGGTTGGACAGACGGCTGTCGGTCAGCGCCCCACCGGCCGGCCGTCTCTCAGCCGACAAAGGAGGAGACCACCTCGACTAGCCGGTCGGGATGGGTCCACGGCGCCTCGTGACGGACACCGGGCATCTCGACGACGGTGACATTGGGCAGGGCGGATGCCAGCTCGTATTGCCAACGCGCTGGGACCAGTTCGTCGCCGGTCGGGATCACGACCAGGGTCTCCACATCGACCTTCCCGATCCAGGGCCGCGAGTCGAACCTGAGCAACGCCAACGTGGCCTGGGCCCCGGCATCGACATCCCGCCGATGGGTCTCCTCCCAGAGCCATCGGGCATGACGTTCCTCGACGGCTCCGGTCCAACGCAGGAAGGTCGATCGCACCTCGGGGGTCCCCAGCCCGGTGAGTCGCTCCCACCCGCGAGCGAGCACGGCTCCCACCGCTCGTAGGAAGCGATGTGGCTGGGGGTGATGGGTGAAGGTCGCGATGAGTGCGAGGCGGTCCACGCGATGAGGGTGCCGGTGGACGAAGGCCTGCGCGATTGCACCACCCATCGAGTAGCCGACGACCGAGAGCCTGCCCACTCCCATTGCGTCGAGCACCCCCGCCATGTCGTCGGCCAGATCCTCGACCTCGAAACGGTCCCGGGCGAGAGGGGCGAGACCGTGGCTGCGGTGGTCGACCATGATGACCCGATATTTCTCTGCCAGCCCGGGGCCGATCCGATACCACTCGGCCAGCGAAGACCCGGCCAGGCCGTGGATGAGGAGCAGCATCGGCGCGCCGTCGGGCCCGGCTTCCCGGACCACGAACTCCTGGTCGCCGACGAACACCGTCCGCCCCGGGGTACGCCAGGGGTGCTCCTGCGGAGGTCGGAAGCGCGGGCTGATCGTGGGGGCGAATGCCCGCCAGACGATCAGCACGGCGAGGAGTCGGCCCAAGATCTTCACAGATCACCCCCGCTCACGGCGAACACGAGGTCGTCTACCGGGCGTCCTGCGGCCAGATGCTCGTCGATGACCCGGTCAAGGGTCTCACGATCGAGGCCGGCGTACCAGGTCCCCTCGGGATAGACGACACAGATCGCTCCTTGCTCGCAGATACGAAGACAGTCGACCTTGCTCCTCAGCACCGAGCCTGTGCCCGGCTCGGCGCCGTCTGCCTCGGCATCGGGTCTGCCCGACCAAGCCGGGGGCGCCGAGGCGAGACCAGTCTCTTTGAGCCGGGTCTTGAGATGGGTCCACAGCTCGTGGGTGACCTCACGGGGGGCGCATTTCGGGTTGGTCTGATCGGCGCACAGAAAGATGTGTCTCTCCACCCGTGGGATGGAGAGCGCCTCCGAGATCGCATCCAGCCGATCCTTCTCGTTCATCCGGTCACCCTGATCCCGGACCCGACGATGATCTGACCGATCTGGGCTGATCCCGGCACCAGACCCCGATACCCCTCCACCGCATCGGGCGGAAGTGACACGAGCATGCCC
>JALDXM010000225.1:0-4497 GCA_032155085.1 Actinomycetota bacterium
CGTCGTGCAACACCGGCACGTCCTTGTAGGCCTTCTCGAGGTTTCTCACCTCGATTGCTGTGGGCCTGGTTGCGGTTGTCATTTCATTCCTTTCCATTGGTTCGCATCAAGAGCGGTGAATCGAGATGTCCCCGAACGCGGTCCGCGCCCGGATCTCGACGGTTCCCTCGGCGGGATCGGGGCTGCTGGCCTCACCCATCGTGTTCAGCACACGGCCGAACGAGGTCTTGGCATCCAGCCAGGCCGCCACGCCCTCTCGAACACCGATGTCGAGCCCACCCGCGGCTGTCTCGAGAACGACCGATCCCGATCCGACTTCACCGAACTCGACGTCGCCGGTGGCGGTTTTGGCCGTTATCGAGCCATGGGCCCGGTCGACGGTGATGTTCCCGGCGGCCGCCTTGACCCGTGCGGTTCCGGCGACCTCGCCGATCCAGGTCTTGCCCGTGTTGTTCTTGATCTCGGCGTCGCCCTCGATCGAGCCGATCTGGATCTCGCCGGCAGTCACGACCTTCGCCTTGCCGGCAACCTTGTTGATGGTGAATCGTCCGGCGCCGCAGGCCACATCGACATCACCGGTGTCGTCGAGACGCATGTCACCGGCGCCACTGCGTATGTGGGTGTCTCCCAGACGTCCGTCGGCGCGGAAATCTCCCATCCCGGCGTCGCCGCGGAAGCTCGAGCCGGAGGGCAGTTCGACGGTCACGTCGACCGATCCCGCCTTGCCCGGGCCGATCAAGTTCATCCGCCCACGAGACTTCGGTCCTTTGACCAGGATCCCGCCGTTGATCATGTCGACGGTCGTCTTCTCGGCTGCCTCGATGTCGTCACGCCTGGTCCGATCGGTCGGATTCACGGTGACAGTGGTCTCGGACCGGTCCGATGCGATGAGATGAACCGATCCGACGGCGATCTCGATGGTGACCGGGGTCGGCTGTGGGGTTTCGAACGTCTTCATCAGCGAACCCAGCCCGTGTAGCGCTCGCCGCCCGACGTTGAGCGTCGGTGGGGGAGCTGGTTCGGCCCCAGAGCGGCGGCTGCCGCTCGCACCAGCCAGGCATTGAGGGAAAGGCCCTCGTTCCTGGCGGCTTCCTCGATCCGAAGCTTCAGCCCTTCGGGAAGACGGAGGTTGAGACGGGAAGTGCCGCCGTCCTCGCCTTCGGCCACGGTCCCGATCGAAGGGGCCGCGGTTGAGCCCAAGTCCTCGTGGGCCTCATCCACAGGTGCGGGTGTGACCACGAACTCGGGATTGCCGCCTCGGAGCCGGAGCTCGACTGCCCCTGGGGCGAGCTCGCCGGTGATCTCGTCGGCGGCTGCGGACAGCGCCTCGAGCAACACCAAACGTGCAGCCGACTCCAGAGGGGCAGTGAGACGATCGGCCAACGCCCGCGCTTCGTCGCCACCGGCTTCGGCGGCGATCGCCAGTTGCTGGCGGAGGTTGTCTGTGTATATGTTCAACTGCATGGTGCCACTATGGCACAAATCTGGCACCAAGTCAAGTGCCAGCCACGACAGCAGAAAAATATCGATAGAAGGTGGAGAAACCGCGACCACTGAGCCGGTTTGGGGTCAGGCGTTGGCACCGAAACGGCGGCGCATTTCCTTGTGCCAGCAGCCGTGGTGCCAGTGACGGCGCAAGTCTGGCTCATCGTCCGGCACTACGACAACGTGAAAGTTGCCGGGCAGGATGGTCATCTCACAGCCCGGGCACAGATAGGTCTTGCGTGCCGCGTAGGGCTGCACCGGCGAAACGGTTACCCCGAGAAGATCGCCCATGCCAGTACCGCGAAGATGGCAACCAACGCCACGACCATCACGACGATGTCGGTGATGTCCTTGTCGTGATCGCGAAACGGGTTGAACCCCATCGCTGGAACGGTAACCACGGCACGGTCTGTCTACCGTCATCGCCGTGACGTGGCTGCTGACGGAGGACCGAGGCCAGGTGCGATGGCTGACCATCGACCGTCCGGAGCGCAAGAACGCGATTCCCTTCGATGGATGGGGCGAGCTGCGAGGCGCTTTCGAGGACTTCGAGCGCTCGGAGCAAAGAGTGTTGGTGGTCACCGGGGCGGGCGGAGAGTTCTGTGCCGGGGCGGACCTCGACCCCTCCAGGATTGACCGGATCCAGACCGTCGCCGGCCGGCATGCCCGGATGAAGGAAGTCGGCTCTGCGGCGATGGCTCTGCATCGGCTGACCAAGCCAACCATCGCCGCCGTCGACGGGGTAGCGGTGGGCGCCGGGATGAACCTCGCCCTGGGTTGTGATGTCGTGGTCGCCACCGAGCGGGCTCGGTTCTCCGAGATCTTCGTGAGGAGAGGGCTCACTGTGGACTTCGGCGGCTCCTGGCTCCTGCCCCGGATCGTGGGATTGCAGCGGGCCAAAGAGCTGGCCCTGTCAGGCCGCATCGTCGAGGCAGAGGAAGCGTCCCGCATCGGCTTGGTGCTCGAGGTGGTGCCGGCCGACGAGCTTGACGCTCGGGTGACCGAACTGGCCGAGAGCTTCCTCATGGGTGCGCCGATGGCACAGATGTTCGCCAAGCAGACAATCGACGCCTCCTTCCAGATGGGCCTGGCCGACGCCCTGTCCTGGGAGGGCGATGCCCAGTCTGTGGCGTTGGGCACCGAAGATGCTGCCGAGGGCCTGCTGGCCTTCCTCGAGAAACGTGCCCCGTCCTGGAAGGGGAAGTAGCGGCTCAGACCTCCCCGATGTCCTCGTTCCAGAGGTCGGGTCGGGCCTGGATAAAGCCGGTCATCATGTCGACACAGCGCTGGTCGTCCAACACGACGACCTCCACGCCATTGGCCCGGAGTAGGTCCTCAGCACCGAGAAAGGTGCGGTTCTCTCCGATCACAACTTTGGGGATCTCGTAGAGAAGGATGGCCCCGGTGCACATGGGGCAGGGGGAGAGTGTGGTGTAGATCACCGAGCGCCGGTACTCGGTGGCGACTAGACGGCCGGCGTTCTCCAGGGCGTCCATCTCACCGTGGAGGATGGGGCTGCCCTTCTGCACCCGCCGGTTGTGCCCCCGGCCCACGATCTCCCCGTCGAGGACTAGGACGGAGCCGATGGGGATGCCGCCCTCGGCCAGCCCGACTCCGGCCTCGTCGACGGCGGCATCCAGGAACGGGTCGGGCACGAGGAGATGCTACGTGCCCGACCCGGTTCGCTCAGCCGGTCATCTCGGCGACGAACTCGTCGGTGTATTGCTCCCAGAGGGCAACTGCCTCGGGTGTGTAGCGAGGAAGGCCGTTCGATTCATACATCGTGCTCATGTCGTCGTTGTGGTTCGCGACTACCCAGGAGCGGAAGGCGCTCCACGCCTCCCCAACATTGTCTCCGCCGCCTGATTCCTCGGTCACACTCTGGATCCGACCATCCTCGACCAGCACGAGGTCGATACCAACCTCCGGTTCGAGGCCCAAAGCCTGCATCCAAGCTCCATCGACCATGTAACGACAGGCGACCAAGGTGCCATCCGGACCCGTCGACCGCTCCTCGCAGCCGGCCGGGGGAAACACCCATCCGGTCGCTCGCTCGTAAGCCCACCTCCCGGAAAGCTCACTGGGCTCGATGGGAACATCGGCGTCAGAAGCAGCCAGCTCCTCTATGGCACTCAGGTCCTGATTCGCACCTGCTTCGTAGTACGCCGTTGCGATGGCCTCAGCCTCGGTTGGTGTTGGTTGTACTGGCTCGGTGGGCCGATTCAGCTGGCCAAGGATGATCGCGGTCGCCACGATCACCCCCAACACAGCCAAGAGCACTGGAACCAGCCGGTGCCGGGGAACAGCCACGTCCTCTCGAGTAGTTTTCACTTCGGTCATTGCCCGCCTCCTCTCGGTATCGCTGGTGAGGCGATCGATGTCCACCTTCTCGATCGGGTCGAGCAGATCCAACGACGGCACCGGGTTCGCCTTGGCGAACAGGGCCACCACCTGATCCTCGGTGTTCACGATCGACCTCCTTTCCGAGCAGCGGGGGGTATGCGATCTCCAGAAAGCTTCTGATACTCAGCGGCCAGGTTTCTCCGCGCTCGGTGCGCCCTTTCCTTCACGGCCGTTATCGCGATGCCGAGCACGACCGCCACCTCGGGGTACGACAGCTCCTCCCACAGGGTGAGACGCAGGACCTCCTGGTCGATCGGGCGGAGACGGGCCGACGCGTTCAAGATCAGACGATGCTCCTCGTTCTTCACCAACACGACGTCCGGTGAGAAGGCTTCCACTTGCGCCAGTCCTTGGAGACGCTGGATCAGCCGGCGGCTCCTGGCCTGGTGACGCCATTGATGAGAGAGGACGCGATAGGCGACGGCGTAGAGCCACGGGAGCGCAGCGTCACCGTCGGGGACCTGGTCGATGCGACGCCAGGCGACGAGGAATGTATCGGCCACAGCGTCGGCGACATGTGAGCCGTCGGTGCGGCGGGCGCAGTATGCCTGGATGTGCCGCCCGTATCGTCGGTACACCTCGACGAACCGGGCCTCGTCGTCGTTGGAT
>JALDXM010000226.1:0-4463 GCA_032155085.1 Actinomycetota bacterium
GGATGGCCGCGGCGCCGTGCCGGTGCCGGGAGAGCCCCGGCGACCACATCGGCCAGCCGGACGGTGTCGTCGATCGGACGGGCGGCGACGATGGCGTCGGCGATCCTCCCGGCGAAACGCTCCTCGCCGTAGCGCCGGATGATCCCGGCCAGCTCGGCGCGGTCGGCCCGGTTGACGATATCGGCGGCCGAACGAGGCTCCACGCCGGGCTCCGGCCCCATCCGCGCTCAGATCCTGACCCCAGAGGAGGAACTCGATGGCATGCCACCCGGTCGAGATGTTGGCCTCGCCACCCTGTTCATTCAAAGAGACGAGGAGATCGGCATCGATCGTCGGATACTCGTCGGGGAGGTTGACGATCCCGCCGGCCTCCGCCCCGTCGACGTAGTCGATGTAGGCCTCGTCCAGAGGCCAGGCATTGATGAGGCCCTCGACGCCGTTCTCATCGTTGTCTATGGGCCCGCCATAGAACCGGAAAGCCTCAGTGGGCCCGTAGTCGTCCCGGGCGGTGAGCCATGCCTCTTTGGCTGCAGTCAAGGTCTCATCGCTGGGATCTTCGATGAAGGCATCGATCGCCTCGTCCATCGTGGTCGCGCTGGCGAGGCTTGCCTGATAAGAGGCGTGGACCAGGTCGGCATAGTTGGCAACGACCTCCTGCTCCAGGGCCTCCGATGACCCGCCTGAACACGCCGCCAGAGCCAGGGCTGTCACCACTCCTAGAACGAACGTTCTCGATCTCATTGACTCCCCACTCGTACGCGCTGTTCGGCGTCGAAAGATATTTCCACTATCCAGGTAGTGCAAATAAGGGCAGCCGCGCAAGTGCTGGTGTGCTTAGCATTCGGAGCCCACGTCGAAAGAGGAGCGATGAAGCTCGCCGAGCAGATGGAGAAGGCCCTCAATGATCAGGTCACGATGGAGCTGGCCTCTGCAGCCTCCTACTTGCAGATGTCTGCCTACTTCTCCCACGAGAACCTCGACGGGATGAGCCGTTGGATGAGGGCTCAGGCCGAGGAGGAGCGGAGTCACGCCGACCGGTTCCTCGACTTCGTGCTGGATCGCGGCGGTAAGGCGATCATCGGTGATACAGAGGCGCCGAGGGCCGAGTTCTCAGGTCCGGAGGAGGTGTTCGCCACCGCTCTCGCCCAGGAAGAGGCGGTGACCGCAGCCATCCACGACCTCTACCGGCTGGCGGGCGAGCTAGGTGATTTGGCCAGCATCCCGTTCCTGCTCGATTTCATCTCCGAGCAGACCGAGGAGGAGTCAATGGTGAGCACCATCGTCGATCGGCTCGCCCTGGCTGCGGGGGAGCCCGGCGCCCTCTTCATCCTCGATCACGAGCTGGGTACGCGCGACGGCGATCCCGGCGCCTGAGACGGCGGTCGGGGCTTCGACTCACCCAGATTCGCCATGGCCCGGTCCTGATAGGCGTGGAACGCTGCCTGTGTTCGATCGCGTGGCCTGGGCAGGCCAACATCGATCTCGGCGTGGATCCGCCCGGGCAGCCCGCCCAGGACCACCACGCGGTCGGCGAGCATCAGTGCCTCGTCGATGTCATGAGTGACCAGCAGGGTGGTAGGCCGGTACCACCGCCAGACCTCGAGCAGATGCTCCTGCAGGTCGATGCGGGTGAATGCGTCGAGGGCGCTGAAGGGCTCATCGAGCAGGAGGACGGGTGGCTTGGTCACCAGGGCCCGGGCTATCGCCGTTCTCTGCGCCATCCCACCCGATAGCTCCTTTGGCAGGACCTGTGCGCAGTCGGCGAGCCCGACCCGGGCCAGGGCCTCTGCAGCCAGGTCGGATGCGTCGTCGCCTCGCAGCCCGAACGAGACGTTGCGCTCGACGGTGAGCCACGGCATCAGGCGCGGCTCCTGAAAGACCACGCCGACCGAGCTGCTCGGGCCTTCGACACGACGGCCTGCGACCCGGACCTCACCGGCGGTCGGGAAATCCAACCCGGCGACGAGACGGAGGACCGTGCTCTTTCCGCAGCCACTGGGGCCGATGACGGCCACGATCTCGCTGCTATCGACGTGCAGGTCGACTCCGGCCACCGCGACCAGCCCCCCGTCGAATCGCTTCGTGACTCCGGCCAGTTCGATCATGACGCCCCGCTGGGTGCGAATCCGTCCTGCCATGCCGTGAGCCGCGCACCGCCCGCCGAAAGTAGACGATCGCTCAACTTGCCGAGGAGGGCGAACAGAGCGATGGAAGCGATGATCACGGCTGGACGGCCGGTTTGCTGGCCATCGACCAGCAGGTAACCAAGCCCCTCGCTGGCACCGAGGAACTCGGCGGCTACCACGAACATCCACCCCAGGCCGAGGCCATTGCGCAACCCGATCACGTAGGTGGGCAAAGAGGCCGGGAAGAGGATCTTCCTGACGAGCGACGTTGTGCCCAAGCCGTAGACCCGGCCGACCTCGACCAGTCTCCGGTCCACCGAGGCGATCGCGCCGCTCAACGTGAGATAGACCGGGAAGAAAACGCCGAGGGCGATCATCATCACCTTCGAGGTCTCGAAGATCCCGAACCAGAGAATGAACAGAGGTGTCCAAGCGATCGACGGGATGTTGCGCAATGCCTGCAGCGTCGGATCGAACAATGACCTGAAGCGGATCGAGACCCCCGTAGCCGCCCCGAGAACCGTTCCCACGGTGGCACCAAGGAGGAAGCCGAGGAACACCCTCCCGCTCGTCGACAGGATGTGGCCGGCCAGCACACCATCACCCACAAGTCCGGCGATCGTCGCCCCGATTTCACTCGGCGGGGGAAGGATGCGGGTAGAGACGACACCGGCAGCTGCTCCGGCCTCCCAGAATGCCAGGGCAGCGACGGGGACGATCAGCCCGATCAGCCAGCGGGGAGCGCGGCCTGGTCTCGATGGGGAGAGCACCCCGGGATCGATCTGATCCCGGGGCACTTCCACCGTCACGCCTGTCATCCTCCGCCCCCGAGGCTCTCGGTGAACGACTCGTCGAGCAAGTCGTCAACCGTCGCTTCGACGTCGACGTCGGTTTCGATGACTCCGGCTTCTTGGAGCACCAAACCTGCGCCGAGGATCGACTCCCTTTGCGGCGCTCCGATGGCCGGGGTGCTCAGGTCGGTGCGCTCGAGCTGCCGGTCAGCGACCTGGTCACTCAGCCCAGCGGCCTCGGCCAGGATGGCGGCCAGCTCTTCGGGGTTCTCCAACGACCACGTCCGGCCACGCTCGTAGGCAGCGATGACCGCTTCGACGATCTCCGGGTTCTCCGAGGCGAACTGCTCGTCCACGTTGAGGACGCCCCAGGTGTTCAGGTCGGGGGCCCGATAGAACAGGGTCGCGCCCTGTTCGAGCTCCGCTTCCGCCATCATCGGGTCAAGTCCCGCCCAGGCGTCCACGTCCCCGTTTATCAGGGCGTTCCGCCCATCGGCGTGCTGGAGGAGGACTTCCTCGATATCGCCTTCGGTCAGACCGTGGTCGCTCAATGCCCTGACGAGGAAGATGTGGGGATCGGTGCCTCTGGTCACGGCCACTGTCTTCCCGGCCAGGTCTTCTACACCCGCTATCCCGCTATCGGCGGTCGTCACCAGTGCGGTCCACTCCGGCTTGGAGTAGGAGTACACCGAGTTGATCGGCGTTCCGTTGATCTTGGCGAGAAGGGCTGCCGCACCGGCAGTCGATCCGAACTGGATGCTTCTCGCAGCGAGGAACTCCAATGCCTTGTTACTGCCCGCGGACTGGACCCAGTTGACCCCGACGTCATCGAGCTCTTCCTCCAGCCAGCCCTTGTCCTTGAGCACCAGGCTCACCGGGTTGTAGTAGGCCCAGTCGACTGTGATCTCGTCGACGGAGCCAGCCCCGCTTTCGCCCCCGCTGCAGGCGACTCCGACTATCACGGAGACGAGCAATACGGCCCCCAGCCTCAGCCCTTGCCTGCGTCTGGATGTGTTGTTGACGGACCCGGCGCGACGGCCGGGTATGAGAGATCTCATGATGTGCACTCCTTACTGATTCAGTCGCGTGATGACGCCGGAAGAGATGCTCTCGGGTGGTGGCGTCTCAGGAGTGCGAGCGACGAGCTTCGGACCCCGGGCGGATCACCCGAGAGTTCCGACACATGCACATGTGGGCTTGGCTCGTCATGAAGGCGGGAACCGTAGTTAGAAGGCCCCGATCCTCCAAAGCAAGCACGAAAGATCCGGCAATCATCGCGGCGTGACGCAGTCGTCCATGGAACGAGCTGGTGCGTCGGGATCGAACAACTCGGGCTCGGGGGCAGGGATGGGGTAATCGTCGGTGACCACGAAGCGGACCAGAGCCCGGTAGACGCCCTCTGCATATGCCTGGCGGAAGGCATCGGTCATCATCAGCTCTTCCTCCGAGGGGTTGGAGATGTAGGCGCCTTCGATGATTGCCGCCGGGACATCCGCAGCGGAGAGAACCGTGTAGTAGTCCTCACCATCGGAATCGACCCTGGTGA
>JALDXM010000227.1:0-4463 GCA_032155085.1 Actinomycetota bacterium
GGGCGACCAACTTAGCTCTTAAGCCTCTCCAGCCACCGACTACACCGGTGGCCTCGCCCTCCCTCTGGCGATCGATCGAGAGGTGACGGTTCGAGGGTCCGATCGGCAAGATCCGGTGATCGAGCTCATCTCCGACCAGGACCCGGAGCCGGCTCGTTTCTCCGTGCCGGTCGAGTCGCTCGACGGGATAACCGCGGTTTGGGCGAGACGGGTCGCGGCCATCGTCGCCGAATTGGAGCGGGCGAACGGGTTCGCCGGCGCAGTCACATCGACGGTCCCCATCGGGGCCGGTCTCTCATCCTCCGGGGCGCTTGGTGTTGCCGTCGCCATTGCGCTGGGTGCTGCCGAAAGCCTGACCCGGGTCGAGATCGCGCTCCTGTGTCAGAGGGCGCAGCAGGCGGCGACCGGTGTGCCAGCAGGGGTACTCGACGAGATGGCCTCGCTCCACGGCTTGGCGGGCCACGCCATCCTCCTCGACTGCCATGACCTCGCCACGGCGGCGGTGCCTCTGCCCGATCAGGCAGAGATCATCGTCCGTTACGTGTCACATCGAACCGTGGCGGGCAGCCCGTATGCAGAGCGGGTCGCCTCCTGCCACGCCGCCGAGGAGCAGATCGGGCCCCTTCGACTCGCTTCGATCGACGACGTCGCCATCATCGACGACCCGACCCTTCGGGCGCGAGCGCGTCATGTGGTCTCGGAGAACCAGCGGGTGCGTGAATGCGCCGCGGCCCTCGAGGCCGGGGACCTCGCGACAGCCGGCCAGTTGATGACAGCCAGCCATGAGAGCCTGCGTGACGATTACGAGGTATCCACACCCGAGCTGGACGAGGCGGTCGAGACGCTGAACGACACCACCGGTGTCTACGGAGCGAGGCTCACCGGGGCGGGATTCGGCGGCTGTGTCATCGCTCTGGCCAGACCCGGAGCGGTGACCGATGGCTGGGTGGTCCGAGCCGTGGACGGGGCGGGGATGTCCCGGGAGGGGATCGAATTATGATCGTCGCCGGATGAGTGAGCTCCTCACCGCAGCGGCCGATGCGCTGAGCATCCCCGAGCCATTGGTGCAGCGATCGGCTGCGGCGCGGGCCACGGCCAACGGGACATCGGTGGACGATGTTCTGTCGGCGTGGGCCGGTGGCGCTCCTGCCGCTGGTTCCGCACCCCCGGCCGAAGAATCCGCCCCCGCCGAGGTGGAAGGGGAGACGCCGGCCGAGGAAGTGGCCACCGAGGCCCCCGCCCCTTCGCCGGAGCCGGCCGCCCAACCCGAGGTGGTCGTGCCTGCGGCCGCCGTCGTCGTCGCAGAGCCGGAGCCCGAGGTAGCGCTGGAGCCGGTGCCACTGGGTCGCCGGGTCCGAACCGCGATCCGGGTCGGCGCATGGACCGGCGCTGGCCTCGGGCTGATCGGGTTCGTGGTAGCCAGCAACTGGTGGGCACCCACCGCCACAGTCACCGGCGAGGAGACGTTCACCCCCGTCATCCAGGCCAGCACTAACGGTGTGATCATCGGCGCCGCCCTGATAAGCGTGGTGTTCGGCGCAGTCATCGCCTCACTCTCTCGAGCCGCAGCCTCTTGGGCGAACCCGGGGATGCAGCTGAACAGCAAGCCATCCTCCACCTTCTGGATCGGCGCATTGATCGGCGTCGTCTTGGGTCTCATAGCCGGCGCCATCCTGACCGGGTTCGGCACTCCTGTAGAAGGGGCCGAGGGGATGGTCCAACTGCCGGTCCTGCCCACCCTCTCAGTTATGGCAATCGGTGGGGCCCTGCTCGGTGGGCTCACCGCCGCCCTAACTCAGGCGACGGGCGTCCCGGTGGCGGTGGCCGATGGGGACGGCGAGGAGATCGAAACTGTCAGGAAGCGGCTCGGCTGGGCCTTCGGTGTGCCGCTGACCGGGCTGCTCTTGCTTCTGCTCCTCGTATTGCCTTTCGCCTGGACGTTGATCCAGTCGAATCATCTGACTGGTGGTGGAGCCGCCGTGATCGGGATCCTGACCGCGGCCGGGATCCTGGGCTTCGCCTCACTCGCCGGGACCAAGCCCAACATCAAACTCTCGTTCGGCGAGGTGATGGTGGCCCTCATCGGGATAGGCACCATCATCGTCTTCATCCTGGCGGTGCTCTTCGCCCGCAGCCCGGAGGAAGAGCACGAGGAGCCGGCGGCCGAGACCGAGGCCGCCATCGAGCTCGTTATCGGCTGAGCCAACGGCGAAATTGGGAGCAAAACGTGTCACCGGTGGGACGTTCTCGTCCCAATTTCGGAGGGGACGTCAGCTGAGACCGGCGGCCCAGGCCAGGTCAGTGGCGTTGATGGCGGCGGAGAGGTCTCCCAAAGCGAGGGCGGCACGCATGTTCCGGGCGACCTCGAGGGCGACCTGGATCTGAGCTTCCTTGGTGGATGCGCCGAGGTGCGGGGTCAAGACCAAATTGGGGGCTTGGAGGAGAGGGCTATCGGGTGAGAGCGGCTCGTGCTCATAGACATCGAGGCCGGCGCCGGCGATCCACCCCTCTGTCAGAGCCCGGGCCAGAGCGTCTTCGTCCACCACTCCACCCCGAGATACGTTGATGACGAAGGCGCCCTTCTTCATGCGGCTAAGGGCCTCCGTGCCAATCATGCCCCGGGTCTCGGCGTTGAGCGGGACGTGGAGTGTGATGATGTCGGAGGTCTCGATCAGCCGATCGTGGGAGACGAGGTGTGGGTGCAACTCGTCGCCCCGCTCCAGGGCGAGGTAGGGGTCGTAGACGATGACACGCATGCCAAAAGCACGGCAGCGCTCTGCCACCTCCCAACCGATGCGCCCGGCGCCGATGACGCCGAGGGTCTTGCCCCGCAACTCGACGCCCTGAAGCGTCGATCTCTCCCATCGGCCTTCCCGGATCGAACGGTCGGCCTCGGTCACGCGCCGGGCCACGGCCAGCATCAGGGCCATGGTCAGCTCAGCGGCGGAGATGGTGTTGCCCCCGGGTGAGTTCATCACCGCCACGCCGCGCTCGGACGCGGCAGCGACGTCGATGTTGTCGACACCGACTCCCGCCCTTCCCACAACCCTGAGATCGGGCGCACCCTCCAACATGGCGGCGTCGACCCTGGTGGCGCTGCGGACGATGAGACCTGCCGCCGTCTTCAGCTCCGAGGCGAACTCAGGGCTGGAGGAGTCTTTGACAAGGACCACTTCGAACCGGTCGTCGTCCCTGAGGGGGGCGAGACCTTTCTTCGAGACCCGATCGGTGGCGAGGATCCGGTAGCCGGTGGTCACCTGACCACCTTCGCAAGATCATCGAGCAGGTCGGCCAGCACGTCCGGCCGGTGATCTCCCATGTGGCCGATGCGGATCGCCGTCTCCTTGAGACGGGAGTACCCGCCTCCGATCACCCAGCCACGCTCCTTCATGGCCGACACCACCTCAGGGCCGGACCGGCCTTCGGGAACACTGATGCAGGTAACGGTCGGCGACCGATGCCCCTCGGCGGCGAACACGCCTACATCCACCCCGTCCGCTTGCTGAGTCTCGACCCATTCGATGGTCATCGAGCGCATTTCGGCATGACGCGCCCATCGCTGCTCCATCCCCTCAGCGAGGATCCGCCCCAGCTGGGCCTCGAGGGCATAGAGGAGGGAGATGGCCGGCGTGGACGGGGTCTGGTGCGCTTCCAAAGACTTCATGATTGGGAGCAGGTCGAAGTAGTAGCCCTTGCTGGACGCCTGGGCGGATCGGGCCAGCATCTCAGGTGAGGCCACAGCGAAAGCGAGGCCGGGGGGCAGGGCCAGCGCCTTCTGCGATCCGGTGAGCACGAAATCGAGGGCCCACTCATCGGTGCGCACCTCAGCACCGGCGACGCCTGTGACCGAGTCGATGAGCAGCATCACGCCTTCATGACGACCGGTCACCGCGGCGATCGCCTCCAGATCTTGAAGCGCCCCGGTAGAAGTCTCGGAGTGGGTGATGGTCACCGCGTCGTAACTGCCCCTGCCCAGCCGGTCGTCGAGCTCGGACGGATCGTGGAACCGGCCCCAGTCGCCGGACCAGACCTCGGTCTCGTGGCCGCAGGCAGCTGCGATCTCGCTGAATCTCGAGGAGAAGGACCCATTCACCAGGCTGAGCACCTTCCCTCCGGCCACTCCATTTCGGACCGCCGCCTCCATGAGGCCAGTGGCCGAAGACGTGGAGATGATCACCGGATGCTCGGTGAGGAAGACCTGCTTCAAACCTTCTTGCAGACCGGCGATCAGGTGCTCGATGTCCCGTCCCCGGTGCCCGATCATCGGCCGGGTCTGGGCGGCGAGCACGTCGGGATGGACCTCGGTGGGACCGGGTAGGAAGAAATGACCTGGCGGTAGGTCGGTCGGCATGCTCTCCTCGTGCTCGGTTGGACGCCCTCTACCCGTCAGCCAGGCTCAGTGCGTACCGCAAGCTACCCACCGTTTCCCAGTCAACGAGAACCGGCTCCCCTGTCCTTTGGTG
>JALDXM010000228.1:0-4445 GCA_032155085.1 Actinomycetota bacterium
GGATCACAGTCGGATCGACGCACCCGCCTTCGTCGTCGACGAGCTCCGACGGCTGGTCGGACCGCGGGGAAAGGTGGAGAACGCCACCCACCTGCTCACCGACGCCGCCGACGGGATGCGGGTCGTCAACGAGGTCGACCAGCTGGCCGCGTTCGAGTACGCCGCCTGCCAGACGTCCGAAGGCGTGCGCCGACTGCTGTTCGGGCTCGAGCCGGGAATGACCGAGCAGCAGGCGGTGCGCCTCCTCGAGTGGAACGGCATGCCGCTGTCGTGCCACCTGATGCTGACCGCCGGCCCCCGGGCATCGCTGGGCCTGCTCAGCCCCGAGGACCGCCGCATCGAGCACGGCGACCGCTTCACCGTCGCCTTCGGGGTGTGGGGGGCTCTCAACTGCCGGGCCGGCTTCGTCGTCGCCGATGAGCACGAGCTGGGTTCCGGAATCGCCGACTACGTCCCCCGGCTGGTCGCCCCTTACTTCGAAGCGGTGGCCGAGTGGTACCGGGCGCTGCACGTCGGCCAGACCGGCGGCGCCCTCCACGACATCATCGCCCGCCGTCTCGGAGACCCCTTCTTCGGGATCTTCCTCAACCCGGGCCACCAGATCCACCTCGACGAGTGGGTGAACTCGCCGGTCGCCCCCGGGTCGCCGGTCGAGCTGAAGTCGGGAATGGCGATGCAGGTCGACATCATCCCGGCCACCGGCACCGACTACTTCACGACCAACATCGAGGATGGCATCGCCTTGGCCGACGAGGACCTCCGCCTGAAATTGGCGGACCGCTATCCGGAAGCGTGGAGCCGGATCACGGCCCGGCGTGACTTCATGAAGGATTCGATCGGAATCGACCTCCACCCCGATGTCCTCCCGTTCTCAAACATCCCAGCATTCCTGACCCCCTTCCTCCTCAGTCCCAACCGCGCTTTGGTCCTGACCGGCTAGAGCGGTCGCGGTGCAGTCGCCGTCCGCATCCGCGACGATCATCCAGGTGCCCACAGTGCCCGGGATCATGGCAAAGGTCTTGGTGAAGGGCTCGCTCTCCCGGGCTTGCTCCGTGCCGGTGGCGTCGTAGGTCACATGCTCGACAGTCCCGGTGGCCACCAACCCGAGGCTGGCGCCGCCCTGAGAGCCCTCGAGGAACACGACGTCCATATGGAGGTCGTCGATGACGTGCTGGGCGACGACGTGCTCGCCGGTTGTGGCCGCGGCCTCGACGACCCGTTCCATCTCGACCAGACGTTCCCCGTCGTCCGCTGACCGCAGAAGGGAGGTGTCCCCGCGCCGGATCGCCTCGGCCTCGATGGCCAGTCCTTCAGCCAGCTCGAGGGCCACAGCCTGCGGATCGACCTGGCTGTCGAGCGCCTCCGCCTCGATGCTGACGGTGACGGTTGGGAGGGAGGCGGGGTCGACGGAGATCTCGGGTGGTGGGGCGGCCACTGCAGCCGCTACTGCAGTGTCCCGGGCCGGGCCGCCGGCGATGACGATCCCGAGCGGGATCACGACCAGGAGTGCCCCCACCACCAGCCCGGGGGTGAAGGCGCCACGGGGCCTGCTCTCCGAAACCGAGGTCACACCTCGCACCCGCTCGGCCCCAAACACCCGATCGAAGAGATATCGGAGGGGGGTCATCAGGACGAGTCCGGCGAGAAGGCCCACCTTCGCCCCGAACTCGGTGGTCTGCGGTGCCATGAGCAGTGTGCAGACGAGGGCCAGACAGACAGCGAAGACGATGCGTGCCAGCCGATCCTGAGGGATCGTTTTGGGGTCGGTGATCATGAAGAACAGGAAGATGAGGACCTCGGGAGATGCGACGACCACCGACCAGAAGTAGGAGCCACAGACCGGCTGCAAAGCCCATGCGGCGGTCATGCAGTGACCCGACGCGGCCAGGACCCCGAGCCCCACAGCAAGGCCAAGCCAGAAGGTGGCCGCCAGGGCGAGGAGCCTCAGCCGGGATGTGATGAGGACACCCCCGACCAGGATCACTGCGTAAGCGAGAACCATCCAGAAGTCGAGCGGTGCCCACCAGAAGTCCAGGGGCTCGATGACTTCGCTACCGATGATCAGGAAGGCGACGACCAAGCCGACGTTCGAGGGGTTGAACACATGGCTGCCCCGGTATCGGATCCAGTATTTGGTCAGCAGGGAGAAGGCGGCGATGCCGGCGAAGAAGTACCAGCCGTTGAAGGTCCAGTGGTCGGCCCGTTCCTGACCCACGATTCTCAGGATCAGGGCTACTCCGCTCCCTGTGAGCATCGCGCTGGCGGGCCAGACCACCTGCTTCGTGGACCGAAAGGTGAGCGCCACCTCGAGCAAAGCGCAGGTGAGGATGGCGATGACGATCTGAGGTATCGACACCCGGAACCCGAGGGCGACCTGGCCGAGAATGTGAATCGTGATGATGACGCTGGCCAGATGCAGCCGAGGGTCGCGGATGTTGGGCAGCACCAGCGGATAGCTGGCGCCGCCGAGCCGAACCGTGCGAGCGGTGGCCGTGGTCACGGCGGAAAGAGTGCCACAACCAGCCCTGTTATTGGGCGGCGCCGTACTCCTCGTCGTCCACCGAATCGGCCCAAGCTGTCTCCCCGCCGCTGGTGATGGAGAGATGCATCATCGGAGAATCGGGTGAGGCACCGTGCCAGTGACGCTCCCCTGGGGGCGCATGCACCACGTCACCCGGGGCGATGCGAACGGCAGCCCCTGAGTCCGTGCGGACGAACCCGGAGCCTGAGACGACGTAGAGAAGCTGGCCCCCGGGATGGCTGTGCCAGTCGGTGCGAGAGCCTGGAGCGAACTGGACGGCCAGAAGGGTGACGCCATCGGGCTGGTCGCTGATCCGCTTGTTCCAGACCGACCCGGTGAAATGCTCGTTCCCCGATGGGTTCCACCCGCCTCCGGCCTCGATGTGCTCCATATTGCCGAAAGCTAACGATCGGTCGCTTCGACTGCGATGGGCCCCAATTATCGATCAATGGGAGTAGTGCTCGGAATGGGCGCCGGCCGGCGTCGGACCGAGGTCATCGTCATGCCCTGCCCGGATCCGCGGCCACTGTGCGGTCGGACGACCATCTAGACGGAACTGGCCACCCTTTGCATCCCAATGCTGCGGCCAACCCTCAGGGGAGTCCTCCCAGAGCTCCTGCCGGCCGTAGACGGTCAGATCGAGCAGCCCGTAAGACGGTGCCATGAGCTCGTTGCCCCGGCCGGTGGTCCAGTAGGTCTCGTAGACCTCTTCGTCGTCCCGCAGGTAGCTGACGAGGATTCCGAAATGTCGGTTTGCGATCAGCCGATCCACCGATTCCTGCGGCACCGAATACCAGGGGACCGTCCAACCCATGAAGTCGTGATATCGCGAGCTCTGGGCGTATGGCCCTTCACAGAAGGTTGCGTAACTCACGTCCCGCGAGTGCAGATATGACAGCTCGCTGATGTGGCTCGTTGAGAAGGTGCAGCCCTCGCATTGCTCGGCGGCGGGTCGGCCGAGGTGCCACATCTGAAAGTAGGCGATCAACTGGGACCGGCCCTCGAAGATCTCGATCAGTGGTACCGGCCCATCGGCGCCGATCAAAGGGGTGGTCGGATCGACCTCGACCATCGGCAGACGCCGTCGCTCTGCCGCCAAAGCGTCACCGGCTCGCGTGTGGGCCTTTTCCTTGACTCGGAGCTCATCGATCCTCGCCTGCCAGGTCGCTTGGTCGGTGACCTTTGGTAGAGGGCTGTTCCTCGTCGAGGGGTCTGTCATGGCCTTGTCTCCTTCGTTCCCACCTCAGTCTTTCCGACTTCGGAGACTGTCGAAACTGATCGGCTGTGTGTCTGGTGGGGGACGGGCCGCTAAGTCGTGTGTGGCGGGCGTCCCAGCGCGTGCAAATAGACGATCAACTGCCCCGTGTGGTACCACTCGTGTGCGGCCACGTTTCTCAGAATCTCGCTGCGCGGGCAGGCGTCGAGGCGCAGGGCCTCCCACCACTTCTCAGGACACGGCACCAGCTCCTCCAGGCCAGCCTCGTCGAACGAGTCGATGTAACGCAGCGTCTGCTCGCGCAATGTGGCGAAAACCGATCGCATTTCAGCCAGAGTGGCAGTCTCTTCGAAAGCATCCGGATCATCGTCCGGCCATTCGCCTCGTTGCAGCCAGGCGATGAGCTCCTTTTCCTTGTTGGCCATCTCGACAAGGAGGCCCGCCACTGACGGAAGGTCGTCCGTGGGGCGCCAAGGCAGGTCGGCGTCAGTCAGGTCCCCGAGCACCTCATCGAAGTCCTGGCGCACGTACCGCAACCGCGCTTTGAGATATTCGTGGGTTCCGATGCCAGAACCTTATGGGGTCAGCCACGCCGCGAGCAGGGGTTTAACCGTGCGATGTCGCCGCCAGAAAATTCTTCTGATTGGGGTTCAGGGGGGTGGTTTCTGTCCTAGCGGTCCGGTAGGTTATCGAACAGATGTTCGATAC
>JALDXM010000229.1:0-4434 GCA_032155085.1 Actinomycetota bacterium
GGCCAAATCGCTTGGCTCACCCACCCATCTCAACGTGGCCAAGGCAGCGATGAACGCACTGACCGGCCAACGTCGGCCCGACGAGGTCGCCCGGCTCCGCGGCAAGCAGGCTGAGGACATCGTCCCGCCGGCACTCCTCGCCGCCTACCGCTCGACGGAGTCGATGCGGGCCCACTCCAAGTGAGGATGCATGGCTGACAAGATCGTGAAAGTGACATTGAGGAGGTCGGTGATCGGCGAGAAGCCCAAGACCAGGGCGACCGTCGAGTCACTTGGCCTGCGCAAGCTCCATCAGACCAAGGAGCACGTCGATTCGCCGAGCCTGCGCGGGATGCTGCACAAGGTGCGGCACCTCGTCGAGGTAGAGGAAGGCTGACATGGCCGAAGAGAACAAGGAACAACTGAAGCTGCATCACCTGCAGCCTGCTCCCGGGTCGAAGAAGAAGAAGATCCGGGTGGGTCGGGGCGAAGGTGGCCGACGGGGCAAGACGGCAGGCCGTGGGACCAAGGGCCTCAAGGCCCGCAACACGCTGCGCCCCGGGTTCGAGGGTGGGCAGACCCCCCTGTCGATGCGTATTCCCAAGCTGCCCGGGTTCACCAACCCGAACAAGGAAGAGTTCGCCATCGTCAATCTGGCGGCTCTCGACGGCTTCGACAAGGGCGCCGAAGTGACACCTGAGGAGCTACGCAATCGCGGGCTGATCCGTCACCGCGGCCGGGTGAAGGTCCTGGCCGAAGGAGAGCTGAGCAAGGCTCTTACCGTCAAGGCCCACGCCTTCAGCGCAGCCGCCAAGAAGAAGATCGAGGACGCCGGTGGGACTGTCGAACTAATCGACTGACCGCGACGTAGAACGTACAACCTAGAACGTAGAACGAGATGCTCTCCATTTATCGAAACATGTTCAAGATCCCGGACCTACGGGCGAAGATCATCTTCACCCTGGCCATGTTCGGGGTTTACCGGCTCGGGGCCACGATCCCGGTCCCCGGCATCGACCTGGAGGCGGTGCAGCTGTTCCAGGCCCAGCAGGAGACGGGGGGCATTTACGGCTTGCTCAACCTGTTCTCCGGTGGAGCGCTGGAGTCGTTCTCGGTGTTCGCCCTCGGGATCATTCCCTACATCACGGCTTCGATCATCATGCAGCTGCTCACCGTGGTCATCCCCCGGTTGCAGGCGTTGCAGGAGGAGGGCGAGTCCGGCCGCAAGGTGATCACCCAATGGACCCGGTATCTCACCGTGATCCTGGCTCTGATCCAGTCGACCGGCTTCACCTACCTGTTCCACACGGGCCGTTTCACCGGTGGGATCGACCTGATCCCCAACTACACACCCGGCCGGGTCATCCTCATCGTCATCACGATGACCGCCGGCACGGCGATGGTCATGTGGCTCGGGGAGCTCATCACCCAGCGTGGGGTGGGCAACGGGATGTCCTTGATCATCTTCGTGTCGATCCTCAGCCAGTTCCCGTTCGTCTTCAGCCAGATCTATGGCCAGACGGTCGGGGCCGGCCTGCCGATCCGCTTCGGGGTGATCATCGCCATCTTCCTGCTGATGATCGTGGCGATCATCTACGTCGACCAGGCCCAGCGCCGGATCCCCATCCAGTTCGCCAAGAGGGTCCGCGGCAGACGGGTCATGGGTGGCCAGTCCACCTACATCCCTCTCAAAGTGAACACCGCGGGTGTGATCCCGGTCATCTTCGCCACCTCCGTGATGCTGATCCCCTCGTTGATCATCACCGCCATTCCCTCCGACGCCGCCTGGGTCCAGTCGATCTATCGCTGGATCGATGACAACCTCGGTGGTGGCACGGGTGGGGTGAGCTGGTGGTACATCGCCATCCTGTTCGCCCTGATCATCTTCTTCACCTACTTCTACACGGCCATCCAGTTCGACCCGGAGAAGCAGGCGGAGATGATCCAGCGGCAGGGTGGGTTCGTCCCCGGTGTTCGCCCGGGCCGGCAGACGGCGAAGCACCTCAGCTTCATCCTCAACCGGATCACGTTGCCTGGCTCGATATTCCTGGCCGTGATCGCGATCCTGCCGGCCATCGCCGGAGCGGTCTGGGGCGTGAACATCGCTTTCTCTGGTGTTTCGATCCTCATCGTCGTCGGGGTCGCCCTGGAGACGATGAAGCAGATCGAGAGCCAGCTCACGATGCGGAATTACGAGGGCATCCTCACGTGAGCGAAGGTCTTTTCACGGCGGTTATGCCGTGAAGCTGCTTTTCATCGGCCCCCCCGGCGCCGGGAAAGGGACCCAGGCCTCACGAGTGGCGGAGCGTCTCGCCATACCGCACATATCCACCGGCGACATGTTCCGTTATCACGTGTCGGAGGGCACCGAGCTCGGCCAACGGGTCGACTCGATAATGAAGGCAGGCGACTACGTGCCCGACGAAATCACTGTCGCGATGCTCGAACAGCGAATCACCCAGCCCGACGCCGCCGACGGCTTCATCCTCGATGGCTTCCCTCGTACCGAGGGCCAGGTCGGGGCCCTGGACGAGCTCATCGGCAGCGAAGGCCTCGATGCAGTCGTGGTCTTCGACGTGAGTGAAGACGAATTGGTCGAGCGGATGCTGAGCCGGGGCCGGCCCGATGACACCGAGGACACGATTCGCAACCGTTTCAAGGTCTATCAAGAACAGACGGAGCCTTTGCTCCACCTGTTCGGCGAGCGCGGCTTGGTAGTCCATGTCGACGGCGCGGGTGAGGTTGAAGAGATCACCGAGCGGATCCTCTCCGTTCTGGAGCCGATGTGATCACAATCAAGTCGAAGCGTGAGTTCGCCAAGATGGCCACGGCCGGCGCCGCTGTCGCCGCCATCCACGAGGCGGTTCGGGAGGCTGCAGCTCCGGGGGTCTCGTTGTTGGACCTGGAGGAGATCTCGGCCCGGATCATCGAGGAGCGGGGGTGTAAATCATCATTCCTCGGTTACCACGGCACCTATCCCGCCACCCTCTGTCTCTCCCCGAACGACGTCATCGTTCACGGGATCCCGTCCGGCCGGCGCCTGGTGGAAGGCGACATCCTCTCGGTCGACGCCGGCGCCATCTTTGAGGGCTTTCACGCCGACGCCGCATTCACCATGACCATCGGCGAGGTGAGCCCCGAGGCCCAGCGCTTGATCGACGTGACCCATGAAGCGTTGTGGGCAGGTATCCGCCAGGTTCGCAAAGGCGCCCACCTTGGTGACATTGGCTCCGCCGTTTCCGCCATTGGCGAGACGGGCGGCTACGGGGTTGTCGAGGAGTATGTCGGTCACGGGATTGGGCGGCAGATGCACGAGGAGCCCCAGGTTCCCAACTACGGGAGGCCCGGGCAGGGTCTGCGCATCCGCACAGGGATGGCCCTCTGCATCGAGCCCATGTTCAACGTCGGTTCTCGGCACACCGCGGTGGACGACGACGGGTGGACGGTGCGCACCGCCGACGGGTCGCTGTCGGCCCATTGGGAGCACACCGTTTGCATCACCCCAGACGGTCCCCAAGTGTTCACGGCCGGTGAGGAGCCGATTCCGGTGGAATTTGAGCAAAGTGCAGCTCACAGGTAATATTTCCGTGTTGCGGCGTTTAAACGCGCCGTTCAGCGCGCATTCAGGCCCAGGACGCACTCGTCCCCAACCCTCGATACCTTCGAGTCATTTGTTCGGTTGGCCGTGACCTGACGAGTTTTGGAGAAGATGATGAAGGTAAGGCCTTCCACCAAGAAGATGTGTGAGAAATGTCGGATCATCAGACGTCGTGGCCGCGTTTGGGTGATCTGCAGCAACCCGCGTCACAAGCAACGGCAAGGATGATCTGAGTGGCACGTATCGCAGGGGTCGACCTCCCCAGGGACAAGAGGCTCGAGATCGGGTTGACCTACATCTACGGGATCGGGCTCACCCGGGCCCAGAGGGTGTGCGCCGAGACCGGTGTCGATCCCGACACCCGAGTCCGACAACTGACCGATGACGAGGTCACCCGCATCCGCCGATACATCGAGGCCAACTTCGAGGTCGAAGGTGACCTGAGACGGGAAGTCCAGCAGAACATCAAGCGGAAGATCGAGATCGGCAGTTATCAGGGGATTCGCCACCGTCGCGGCCTCCCCGTGCGCGGACAGCGCACCCACACCAATGCACGCACCCGCAAGGGGCGTCGTGTGGCGATCGCCGGCAAGAAGAAGGTCACGAAGTAGGAGTATCGAACAGGGTGGCTAAGCAGCAAGGCGCCAAGCGGGTCCGTCGTCGGGAGCGAAGAAACATCTCCCACGGGCAGGCCCACATCAAGGCCAGTTTCAACAACACGATCATCTCGATCACCGACCAGACCGGCAGCACTGTCGCTTGGACTTCGGGTGGCTCGGTCGGCTTCAAGGGATCACGCAAGTCGACTCCATACGCGGCTCAGGTGGCGGCCGAAGAGGCAGCCCGCCGCGCCGGTG